>JAYEJI010000021.1:0-5584 GCA_034660515.1 Fidelibacterota bacterium | reverse complement strand
GACGGGATGGATCTCGGCGCAGTGGACGGGATCGGTTACATTGAATATGATCTCAGGCGAAATATCGGTCTGTGGTTTGTCATCCTTTTCGCGGGTGATCTCAACGATTTCTTCTTTGATCGCAATGGGAAGAACGGCATCTTCCCAAAGTTGCTCGACCTTGCCGTGCAGAGTGCCGAAAAAATACTTCCCCCGAGGCTTGCTTGTATTGTTCGCGGAAGGCGGATCGTCTCGCAGATCACAATGCATGGGGACGTGCGCGTCGGCGATATAGTGTGAGATCATGAGGTATTGGTACATGATCTGCTGCATGGAACAGCGGTCGTTGTAGCGCCTTAGCTTATCCATATCGGCGATCATTCTGGATAAATGATCCACCTTATAAGGTAATCCCCCACCGCCCTTGGCACGGTAATAATTATTACGGTGTACCTCTTTGGCGAATGTATGACTGCCGGGAAATTCCGCATCGGTAAAGAGCTTAAAGGTGTGGTAAAGACTCTTGTCATACAGAATATCATCCGGTGCCCAGGTGGCCTCGCTGATAGCATCGCGGTAATGCAGTAACATGCGCTGAAGCGTTTTGGCCGAGTCACGTTTTTTACGGATCGTTTCCGCCGGTACGGCTCGGCCCGATCCGGCATAGCGCAGATTCTTCATGCCTTCGTATAAAAACTCAATGGCTTTCGCTGCCAAGTAGATATGCGTATTGTGCTTCATGACGCGCCTCCATTAACATAGCGTAAAATATACCTTTTGATATATTTTCTACGCTATTCTTATGTTTATTTTGCTTAAAGAAAATTACATCCTAATATCAGATAACACAAGTACTTCTTGTTTATCGTAGCCTTGGATATTTAAGAAATGCTCAAAATCGTAATGTTTTCTCCGTAAATGCGATCACGGCACCCGGAATGAGATGTGCAAAAAGAATGAGTGATACAGCCAATACAATGCTTACAGCAATATTGAATACGGCAAATACAAGAAGAATGCATAATACAATAATCGCGAACCATGCATAAGCCTGACGTAGCGATTTGCTGGTCAGTGCAATTTCCCGTTCATCAAGATCTTTTAAAGGTTTGTGCGTAAATTTCCATAGCCCGGTGCGTATAAAGCTCAAAATAAAACTGATAAGCAGGATCAGCAATAAGGGAATTTCAACAATGAGCATCAGAGTTGTCCATTCTAAACGAATACCCACTTCGAACAGGACAATAATGGCGATCAGACTTAACATGCTAAGTAAGACACCAAAACGGATGGATGTCATGGATTGTGTAGTTTTCATTTTTCTTCCTCCATGGATCGTTCTTTTAATATTTGGCTGATGCTTTGGAACGGGCTGGTCGAGAAAATGATATCCACCGGTAGTTCAAATACTTCTGCGATACGAAAGGCAAGATCCAGGCTTGGGTTGTATTCTTCCCGTTCCAGGTACCCGATGGTCTGAAAATTGACTCCGATATTTTCGGCAAGTTCCACGCGGGACATGCCCTTTTCCTTGCGGAGGATCACGATGCGATTATATATTTTTCTGTTTTCCATGGAGTAAATATATAACATAATATTGTAAATATACAACACTTTTTTATAAAATATTTTATTATTTGAAGAAAATTGCTGGAAATGCGAGTGTTTATGTGGGAAAATATTTGATATAAAAGACGTACGGAACGGTTTCAAGCCGTTCCGTACTATCATTATTTATATTATTATTTACGCGTTACGCGTCACCCGTCACAAATTTATCAATTGCTTCTGCAGCGTCTCTTCCGTTGCCCATGGCTTCGATCACGGTTGAACCGCCGGTCAGTGCATCACCACCGGCAAAGACACCGGGGATGTTGGTCATGAAGTTCTCGTCGGTTTTGATACCGCCCCAGGAATGGGTATCCAGTCCTTCGACATTGCTCAGGAACAAACGGTTCGGAGAAGTACCGAGCGCATTGATGACGGTATCCAGTTCTATGACAAATTCGGAATCTTTAATGTAGACAGGTGACGGACGTCCGCTTTTATCACATCCTTTGAACTCTGTCTTGACCATCTGCATGCCTGTCACCCAGCCGTCTTCATTTCCGAACATCTTGCAGGGAGCGATCATTTCCCGGAAGAGAATACCTTCTTCTTCCGCATGATGGATCTCTTCATTTCTGGCAGGAGCACATTCTTTGGTTCTGCGGTAGAGAACATAGACTTTTTTAGCGCCGAGACGTTTTGCACATCGTGCCGCATCCATAGCAACATTACCGCATCCGATAACACCCACACTGTTCCCGCAAATAATGGGAGTATCCCAATCGGGAAATTTATAGGCTTTCATTAAGTTTACCCGGATGAGAAATTCATTGGCGGAATAGACGCCTTTTAATTTTTCGCCTTCACAACCGAGAAATCTCGGAGCACCAGCGCCTGTGGCAATATAGACGCCTTGATATTCCTTTTTAAGTTCTTCAAAAGCTATATTTTGCCCGACGATCTGATTCAGCTGAAGATCCACGCCGATCTTTTCCAGATATGATAATTCGTAATCCACCACATCACGTGGAAGCCTGAAAGCGGGAATACCATACTGCAGAACACCTCCGGCCATATGCAGAGCTTCAAATATGGTGACTTGATAGCCAAGTTTGCGCAGATCCACAGCACAGGTAATGCCTGCAGGGCCGCAACCGACAATGGCTATTTTCTTTCCATTCTCTTTTATTTTAAGTTCTTCGTTTAGATCTTTTTTACGCGCCAGATCCGCAACAAAGGCAAATAATTTTCCAATATTGATAGGCTGTCCGGTTTTATCCAGAACGCATACCCCTTCACACTGGTCTTCCTGCGGGCAAACTCTACCTGTCATTGCAGGAACCGCGTTATCTTTTTTGGAAAGAAAAAATGCTTCTTCGAATTTTTCATCAGCAATTAATTGTATGATATTTTTTATTTCCATCCGCACAGGACACCCTGTTTCACACAAGGGTACTTTGCACTGAATACATCTTTTCGCTTCTTTTACCGCTTCTTCCGCGGAATAGCCTAAAGGGACAGAATCGAAGTTAGTGATCCTGATTTTTGGATCCTGTTCGCGCATAGGTACTCGTTTTGCAATAGCCATTATTTTACTCCCTTCATTTTTTCATTAAGACAATCCATCGCCTGGGCTTCTTTGGTCGTAAACATCGCTAATCTGCTGATCGCAGCTTCCCAGTCAACTTTATGACCATCGAACATAGGCCCGTCAATACAAGCCAGTTTCTGTTCGCCATCAATGAAAACACGGCAGGAGCCACACATTCCCGTAGCATCAACCATAATTTGCCTTACGGTCGTGTAAACGGGAACATTGTATTTTTTTGTCAACTCGGATATTTTCTGCAGAGGGGGAATTCCGCCGCCGGCAAAAACCTGATCGATCTTTCTTTCTTCAAGTAGTTTCTGTAAAACATCAAGGTAATGTCCTTTTACCCCTCTTGAACCGTCTTCCGTTGCCAAGATAAATTCATCGGCAACCGGTTCGCATAATTCCTTATCGGGATAAATATCCGCTTCTGTCGGGAAGGATTGGATCGAAATGATGTGATTTCCCGGGATCTTTTTCAGGATCTCGCACATCGCCCAATTTTCCGCATGCCCGCATACCAGATCGGATGCAAAGACAACCGTACCGTACTTCTTGATCGGGGGTGGCGAGCCCATAGGGCCGATTATCTTGTAGATGCTATCACCCACTTTCCATGTATCCAGTTCCCGGGACGTTTTTCCCAGTTTCTTAAAATAAAGGGTAATGATATCGCCCTCCACTTTTTGAATGGACATGGGAATTCTTTCGCCTTCGGGAATCGTTATCAACACGCAGAAATTCCCCGGAACAAATCTTTTTGCGACATTCGGCGCCACAACATCAATGAGATAATCTGCACTATTGAGAACCTCTTTTCTCGTGATAGTATGTTTCATACTTTCTCCTTTTCAATCTGTTTGCTCAAATATTTAGATAATACAATTCTTCAAATTAAAAAAAACCTATTCTTCAATGATCTTAACAATTATCTTTGCGAAATCATTAACAACCTTATAACAAACCGTGGTGCCTTTTCGCCTGTCTTCAATTATTCCCGCGTCCCGTAATATTCTGAGATGTTGGGAAATTGTTGATTGGGGAAGTTGCATTCTTTTTTGGCATTCGGTAACACTACATTCATTATGAAATAAACCAATCACCATTTCCAGTCTATGGGGATGGGCAATTGCCTTTAAAACCTTGCTAGTTCTTTTGTAATCCATCATAATTAAACATTGTTCTCTTTATTCAGTGCTATAATAATAATATTTTTTTTTACTAATTCAAAAACTTTTCATGTTTCCTATTTTAAATCGGCATATTGCAATTTATTTATTATGATTTTTTTATTGCTTTATTTTTTTCGAATAGTTCTCAAACCATTTATAACTAATGATCTCTTCTTTTTCATTCCTCTGAAAAGTCACAACCTCTCCTAACTCTCCATTATCTCTAATTCGGCGGAAAGTATCCTTCTCAATAAATTCAAGAAAGGTCATATCGTCTATAGGCTCGTCAGAGGGTAGATCGAAGCAAACTAATTTACCGTACCAAGATCCCATATATACTTCAGCATACCAGGGCTGTTCACTGTAGAAGCCGGTGTAATCCTCAAAGTCGGTATTGCCATCGGTCTCTTCACCCTCGGCTTCATTGAGTATGGCATTCATTCCCCTTACATATTTATCCGGGCTGGTACCATTGGCATTGATCATGACAGAGTAAGCTTTTTTACTATTGGTATTAAGCCGTAATGCAGTTCTGTAACCGGGACAACTTCCGCCGTGACCGACCCATTTGTTGTCATCCGAACCCATATACACATTAAAACCCAAGCCCCAGGTGCGGTCAAAATCCGGATCCATCCAGTGAACATTGTGCATGTTCTTTAGAGTGGCGGATTTTAGTATCTCTGCTTTTTTTGAATCTCTCAGCCTGAATTGCCAGGATGCAAGTTTTGCAAGGTCTTTGACATTGGATGAAAATCCGGCGGCAGGCTTGATGCCCTCGGCTTGAAAAATGTTGATCTTTCCACGTTTGCCTTTTCTATTGACCATACCGTAACCCACGGCCAATTCTTTGCCATATTTTTTCTCGGGCAGAACGGTGCGGGTATCTTTCATTTTCAGGGGTTTTAAAATATTCTTTTCGATGTATTCGTCAAAGGGGACGCCCGAAACCTCTTCCACGATCTCACCCAATAATGAGAGTCCAAGATTGCTGTATTGAAAATAGGTTGAAGCGGGATATAATGTTTCTTGGTCACTTAATTTCTCTTTTATCTCTTCGCGGCAAGGAAAATCGAATTCAGGAGCGGTCCAATAGGGATACTTTGCTTCTCTTGGTAACCCGGCTGAATGCGTCATTATACTTCTTACCGTGATCGGACCGCTTTCAGGATATTGTTGCTTGAGATCATACCATGGTAAAAGATCGCCGATCTCATCGTCCAGCCGTAGTTTGCCTTCATCGTATAATTTCATGATCGCGACCGATGTGAACAATTTTGAAATGGAACAGATG
>JAYEJI010000020.1:0-5607 GCA_034660515.1 Fidelibacterota bacterium | reverse complement strand
CCTATCAAACCCTTGCTGCTTTGGCCGAACAACATTACGGTTCGGATCTGGCAGGTAAGTGGGTGCTCACCGGCGGACTCGGTGGTATGAGTGGTGCTCAGCCCCTGGCGGTCACTATGAACAACGGCGTTATTATTAATGTAGAGGTCGATCCCGTCCGTGCAAAACGCCGCGTGGATGAAGGCTACTGCATGAAGTATACAGAATCTCTTGATGAAGCTATTGCACTCATGCGTGAAGCGGTAAATAATAAACGACCGCTATCCATCGCACTGGTCGGCAATTGCGCCGATGTTCTGCCCGAGATGGTCAAACGCAATGTTATTCCCGATATTGTCACTGACCAGACATCCGCTCATTCATTATTGGATTACGTTCCGCTCGGAGATCTTGCCGACGTGCGGAAACTGCACGATGACGATCCGGAAACATATAAAGAAAGATCACTCGAAGCCATCGTCAAGCATACGGAAGCCATTCTGGAAATGCAGAAAAAAGGTGCGATCGCCTTTGATTACGGTAACAATTTGCGCGGACAAGCCGAACTGGCTGGACTGAATGTCCGGAAAAAGGACGGCAATTTTCTTTATCCCGGATTCGTACCGGCTTACATTCGTCCGCTCTTTTGTGAAGGCCGCGGACCATTCCGCTGGGTAGCGCTTTCGGGCGACAAAGAAGATATTCGCAAATTGGATAATCTTGTGCTGGAACTTTTCCCGCATGATGATATTCTCTCCCGCTGGATCGCGCTGGCGAAAGAACAAGTTCCGCAACTTGGACTACCAAATCGTGTTTGCTGGCTTGGATTGGGAGAACGTGCCGAATTTGCTCTACGCATGAATGACATGGTCGCGAAAGGAGAACTAAAAGCTCCCATCGTGATCGGACGCGATCATCTCGATTGCGGGTCAGTGGCATCGCCCCATCGGGAAACAGAAGATATGCTGGACGGATCTGATGCCATTGCGGACTGGCCTTTACTGAATGCGCTCGTCAATACTGCTTGCGGAGCGGATTGGGTTTCCCTGCATAACGGCGGTGGCGTGGGTATCGGGAATTCCACTCATGCCGGACAGGTTATTGTTGCCACAGGCACCAAAGAAAAAGGCGAACGCCTACAACGCGTCCTGGACGCTGATCCCATGATGGGAATTTTCAGGCATGTGGATGCGGGATATCCTGAAGCGGAAGCATTTGCAAAGAAGCATAAGGTTAATATACCGAGCATGAAAAAAGAATTTTGATGTAGGGAACAGGCATGCCTGTTCCGCACATATCGATTATTATTAAAAGGAATATCAGATGAAACAAATAATTGAATGCGTCCCCAATTTTTCTGAGGGGCGTGATATGGGGATCATCAAGCAGATCACGGATATGATCAAAGCGGTGGACGGTGCCCTTTTACTGGATGTAGATCCGGGCAAGGATACAAACCGGACGGTCGTCACTTTTGCCGGTGAGCCCGAACCGGTGATGGAAGCTGCCGTTGCCTGCGTGACAAAAGCCAAGGAGCTCATCGATATGAGCAAGCACAGCGGTGCGCATCCCCGAATGGGCGCCACGGATGTTTGTCCTTTGGTCCCAGTCTCCAATATCACCATGGAAGAATGCGCCGAACTCGCCAAAGAATTGGGCAAACGCATTAACGATGCGACCGGTATTCCGATCTTTTTATATGGTGAAGCTGCACAGCGCGAGGATCGCTATAATCTTCCCGATATTCGCAAGGGCGAATATGAGGCACTTGAAAAGAAATTCAAGGATCCGGATTTTGCTCCGGATTTTGGCGAGCCTGTTTTTCTACCCCGCTCCGGTGCCACAGCAGTGAGTGCTCGTGCCTTTATGCTGGCTTACAATATTAATTTAAATACAGCCGATCTTAGAGCTGCAAAAGATATTGCCCTAAGCATTCGTTCCACAGGACGGGCCAAGCGCGACAAAAATGATAAGATCGTCCGCGATGCCCAAGGCAAGATGGTCAAACTTCCCGGTAAGCTAAAATTCTGTCAGGCCGGTGGCTGGTACATCGAAGAATACGGCTACGCACAGGTTACCATGAATCTGCACCGCTTTGATATTACCGGACTACATACCGCCTTTGATATGCTTATTGAAGAAGCTGCAAAGAAAGGATTGCGAGTTACAGGTTCCGAATTGATCGGTCTGGTACCTTTGCAAGCCATGTTGGATACCGGTGAGCATTACTTGAAGAAACAGGGTGCATCCACGGCTTGTCCCGAAAAAGACATTATTAGGATCGCTATACGTTCATTGGGACTGGAAGACACTTCGTCCTTCGATCCTCAAAAACGCATCGTAGAGTACGCGCTTAAAAATGAAAAAGGTCAGTTGAAACACTTGACCGTAAATAATTTTACCGATCTGCTTTCATCTAATGCGCCGGCCCCCGGCGGCGGATCCGTAGCAGCATTGAATGCTGCACTGGCAGCAGGACTTTCTGCCATGGTCGCAAATCTGACCTTTGAAAATAAAAATTACAAAAATGTCCGCAAACCCATGGAAACGGCCGGGCGCGAAGCACAGGCTCTAAAAGTCCGCGCTTTACAATTGATCGACGACGATACCGAGGCCTTCAATGTTTGGATGCAGGCTATGCGCTTACCAAAGAAAACGGATGAAGATAAAGCTAAACGCGATACGGCAATTCAAGCGGCTGTACTGGATGCTATTGATATTCCACACAGTACGCTGAGACTCTGTCCTGATATCCTGAAACTGGCTGAATACGTCCTTAAAAACGGAAATCAAAACGCCTTTTCCGATGCGGCGGTGGCGGTAAAACAGACCCAGGCCGGAGCTTGGGGTGCTTATTATAATGTATTGATCAATTTGCCTTCCTTGGATGATAAGTCAAAACGAGAAAGCATTCAAAAGGTCGCCAAGAAAACCCTGGATACTGTCCAGAAAAAAGCTGAAGAGCTCACCCTCTACGCTGAGGAGACATTAAGCAATGATATCAGTTGACCTGATCATAAAGAACGCGCATATCCTGACCATTGCTCAACAAGGTGAGATCAAGAGTGGTTGTATTATTGTCAAGAATGAAAAGATCCTGGATATATTTGAAGGATCTGAACATGACTATCAAGCTGAGACCGTGATCGATGCTGATGGTAAATTGGCGTTACCCGGCTTTGTGGATTGTCATACACATCTCGTACACAGCGGATCCCGGGCAAATGAATTGCAATATCGCTTACAAGGAATGTCTTATCAGGAAATCCAACAACGTGGTGGCGGCATTTATGCCTCGGTGCGCGCAACCCGTGCCGCGGACCCCGAAACACTATATCGGGAATCGCTTGAACGCGCAAACATGTGCTTAAAACACGGTACAACGACCGCTGAGATCAAAAGCGGATACGGACTGGAACCTGCCGCTGAGAAAAAAATGCTTGATGTCATTCATCGATTGAATAAAGAAAGTGACCTTGATACAATCGCGACCTTTCTCGGTCCGCATGTTTATCCCGAAGATCAGGAACCTGAAGTTTACATGGATTGGTTGCTCAACGATGGACTGGAACTGGCAAAACAAAAAGCTGAATTTGTGGACATTTATTGCGATGTGGGTGCTTACTCTTTTCAAGATACAGAACGTTTTTTAAAAGCCGCTAAGAAAAATGGCTTGGCTCTTAAGATCCATTCCGGACAATTTGAGGCACTGGGTGCAACTGGTTTGGCCGCTGATCTTGGCGCCGTTTCTACTGATCATCTCGATAAAGTCTCTGAAGCGGAATTCGATGCGCTTTTGCGGGCAAGAACCGTTCCGGTATTCTTACCGGGTTGCTCTTACTATTTGAAAACCTCCTATCCTGATGCCCGTCCCTATTTGGATGCCGGTATGCCGGTAGCTCTTGCCACCGATTATAATCCCGGCACCTGTCCATCACTTTCCATTCCCATGATGATGTCGCTTGCGGTCATGCAGATGGGATTTACTCCGAATCAAGCGTTAAAAGCAGTTACATTGAATGCCGCCAAAGCACTCAAGCGTGATAAGATAATCGGCTCTCTTGAAAAAGGAAAACAAGCAGATATCCTGATCTGTGATGTGAAAAAATTGGATGATATGATCGCAATGTTTGGATGTAATCCCGTCCAATATATTATCAAAAAGGGAACCTTACTCTGATCATGAAAAAATCCGATTTATTAATGGCCGGTTTGATCATTGCTTTAATGATGCTTTTTCTGCCAATAACAATATTAAAAAACTTTCAACAGGGTTTTCTTTTTAATGAGAACCTGTGGTGGATAACAAGTTTTATTAAATTTTCCGTTCTTGCAACTTTAGGTGAGATGATCGGTCTGCGAATTAAAAAAGGACAGTATAATCAGCCGGGGTTTGGGATTTTACCACGGGCTTTTGTTTGGGGCTTTTTAGGTATCGGCATTAAAATGGCTTTTATGATCTTTTCCGCCGGGACCCCCATCCTTTTAGTGAAATTTTTTCATATTGATCAAGCAATTAACGCAATGAAAGTTGGAGATATTTTCGCGGCAAATGAAGCCGGACTGGGTTTTGTAAGATTTATAACAGCTTTTTCTATAAGTGTTTTTATGAATCTTATTTTTGCACCGATCTTTATGACTTTTCATAAAATTACCGATATTCATATTACACAAACCGGTGGCACATTAAAGGGTTTTTTCTCTCCCATACCAATTTATAAAATACTTTCTAAATTAGACTGGAATATACAGTGGAATTTTGTTTTTAAGCGCACGATCCCTTTTTTCTGGATCCCGGCACATACGATCACTTTTTTAATATCACCGGAATATCGAATTGTTTTTGCGGCGCTTCTTGGAGTTATTCTTGGAATTATATTGTCTATCGCGGCTCAAAGATCTAAGTCATCTCAAGAATGACTAAATCCTACCATAATCATCTTCATAGCGAATAATATCATCTTCGCCAAAATATTCACCGGTCTGAATTTCAATGACCGATGCGGGTACACTGCCAATATTTTTCATTCTATGTTTTGTTCCATGGGAAATATAGATGTGTGCATTCTTGGGATAATCTTCAACATGATCTTCCGTGGTAATTCGCATACTTCCTTCCACAACGATCCAGTGTTCATTTCGTTTTTCATGTGATTGCAAGGAAAGTCGGCAATCGGGATTGACTGTAATCTTCTTGACTTTGCATTGAGACGTATCCAATAGAACCTCAAAAAAGCCCCAAGGGCGATCTTCTTTATGTATACTCACACTATTCTCCTTTATCTTCAGTTTTTTCCTTAATGGCTTTGCGACGGATGATCATGAAAAATGATAGTAACAACAATGCGGAAGCTATGTATTGTATGCCATTTAAGGTATTTTTATTGATAATAAAATCTAAGACTATTGCGGAAAGCGGCCAAACCAATTCAAAAATAGTTGCGACCGATGCCGGAATTCGCTTTAATCCAAAATAATATATGAACATTGAAAGCGCGCCGCTGGAGAAAACAATGAGGATCAGTAATTTCCAGTGAAGGGGCTGCATTTCGGGAATATGCGTTAATTGGCGGGCAACAAGAATATAGATAAAAGCGAGAACTGCTGTTGTGCTAAATCGCATTGCCG
>JAYEJI010000019.1:0-5640 GCA_034660515.1 Fidelibacterota bacterium | reverse complement strand
CAAAAATAGAAGTTTTCTCATAATAGCGGGTCCATATTTAGGTGATTTTGCTCTCTTTTTTATTGACATTCCACTGCTGTGTTGATAGGGACATATTCTTAAATAAGCAGCTAGTTTTTTGTGCTCTTCGGGGAAGGATCTATTCATGATGTAGAATAATTTTAAGAATTTCGGATAGGAAATATAAAGTTATAATTAATATAAATAAACTTGTTCAACCCCTTCAGGGTTGGGCTTTTATGGTTAACAGTCTATAATATTGTTGAATCCCTTCGGGATTAATGAAGACTTTTCGGTGCTGTTCGAACAGCAAAAGGATCTGTCGGATAGTCGAGAATTGCATACTTCATTTTTCGACCAGTCAGCATATCAATTTCCACTGATTAGCGGATCTTGATCCAAGCTGGTAAGTTTTATATAGCAGACCCCAAAGGGGTCGGACAACATTATATTTTACTACTACCCTAAAACAACCCCGGCGGGGTTGAACAAAATGGTCTATTGTCAATTGTCTCCTGCCTGTCCTCCGAAGCCCTGATAGGGCGAAGGAGGATTATTCCGTCCAAAACACATCTTGTCAAAAAGTATGCCAAAATGGCAAAATTATCTTGAATCTTGCATTTTTTCTTTCTATGTTCTTTGTATGAGGAATATTGAACAAAAATACGGGATCATCGGACAATCTGACGAGATCAAGCAGGTTATCCGGGTGATCGAACAAGTAGCTCCATCCGATATCAGTATTCTGATATACGGGGAGAGTGGTGTAGGAAAAGAGCTTGTAGCCAAAGCTTTACATGATCTTTCTTTGCGTAAGCATGGAAAATATGTGATCGTCAATTGCGGTGCCATTCCGGCGGGAACCATTGAATCGGAACTATTCGGTCATAAAAAGGGATCTTTTACCGGATCGCTTGAAGACAGGAAAGGATTCTTTGAAACCGCTGATAAAGGGACCATTCTCTTGGATGAGATCAGCGAATTGCCACTTGAAACACAAGTAAAATTGCTTCGTACACTTGAACAGAAGGAAATTACCCGCGTAGGTGAAAGCACACCCAGAAAAGTAAATGTGCGTGTTATCGGTGCAACAAATCGTGACCTTGTATCAGAAGCCTCCAATGGTAAATTCCGTCAGGACCTATATTTCCGACTTAAAACGATCATGATCCGCATACCGCCCTTGAGAGAACGCAAAGAGGATATTCCCATGTTGGCCGAATATTTTATGATGCGTTATGCGGATGAAAATAATTTGGCATATAAGCCTATCACCCCTCAGGCCATGAGCTTGATCTCTGAAGCGAGCTGGGAAGGGAATATCCGTGAACTTAAGAATTTTGTACAATCTGTATTTGTCCTTGAAGCCGATAAAATGATTCAAGCGGGAACCGTTGCCACTCATTTGGGAAATGCTGCCGACCCTACCATGTACGATACGAGATTCCCGGTTAGAGTTAACAAGGAAGCCGATCAGGTAGAACGTGAGCTGATCCTTCGTCAACTGTTCTTCATTCGTCAGGATGTTGAGGAGATCAAAGAAAAATTATCTCAACTGGATCTAAGTGGAGAAATAGCGGTAAATAGAATGAAAGATATTTCCCGTATGATGCAGGAATCCGAACAAAATGAAATTCATATTGAGATCCCGCAGGAAGACAGAACCCTTGAAGAAATTGAACGTGAAACGATTGCAAGAACTCTGGACAAATACTACGGTTCCAAGCGAAAAACCGCTCAAGCTCTGGGTATGAGCGAGAGAACACTATACAGAAAAATTAAAGAATATAATTTGAGTGATTAATATGGAATGTAAAAAAGACGAAAATCTGCTGAATTGTACCTGTACTTATGATTGTTCCCACAAAGGTATTTGCTGTGAATGCGTTGAATATCATCGTAGGCTTCGCGAGATTCCCGGCTGTTTTTTCTCGGTAGAAAGTGAACGAACTTATAATCGCTCTTACGATTATTTTGCACAACTTGTAAATAAAGGGAAGATCTGATGAAATATAAGCAATCAGCAATCAGCAATCAGCAGTCAGCAGTCAGCAGTCAGCAATCAGCAGTCAGCAGTCAGCAATCAGCAATCAGCAGTCAGCAGTCAGCGGTCGGCGATCAGCAGTCAGCAGTCAGCGGTCAGCAGCCGATAGCTGTTTGCAGAATGCTGAAAGCTGTAAAGTTATAACAAAAAGGCATATTCATGATAATATCATATACCGGTAATGGAAAAGGTAAAACATCAGCGGCTCTGGGAACGGTCCTGCGCGCTGCAGGTTATCATAAGCGTTCCTGTATCGTTCAATTTATAAAAGACGGTTCACAGTACGGGGAACATCACGCTATCAATCATCATCTAAATGATTTCGTGGAGGTTTATCAGGCAGGCATTGGTTTTTATAAACTCCCCGGTGATGAACACAGCGAAGCGGATCACAAAAAAGCGACTAATGAAGCAATGAAATTTGCTTACAAGATGATTAAAAGCAAGAAATACGATATTATTGTGTTGGATGAAATCCTTACCGCGCAAATGGTCAAATTAGTGAGTGAAAAAGAGGTTCTGGAATTGATGGATAGTATCCCAAAAAGTTTACATCTGATCCTGACAGGACGTGGAGCAACGGAAGCGGTCATCGCTAAAAGTGATCTGGTAACGGAAATGCAGGAGATCAAGCATCCGTTCCAACAAAAACAACCGGCAGTTGAAGGGATTGATTTTTAATGGAAAAATTTGAAAAAGGTGTATCGGCCTTTCAATCTAAAGAAAGTGATCCGGCAATACTTAATAAGATCGCTGAACTGAAAGAAGAGCTGAAAGATGATCTGATTATTCTGGGTCATCACTATCAACGAAATGATGTTATACAATTCGCCGATGTAAGCGGTGATTCACTTATTCTTAGTCAAAAAGCTGCTGAGATGAAGAAAAAACACATTGTATTTTGCGGTGTGTATTTCATGGCGGAGTGTGCAGATATTTTAATATCAGATGACCAGAAAGTCTATTTACCGGACATGCGAGCCGGTTGCGCGATGGCGGATATGGCGGATATTAAAGATGTGGAAATGATCTGGGAACACTTGACGGTGGGTAGAAAAGAAAAGATCATTCCTGTGACATATATTAATTCAACAGCTGATATTAAATATTTTGTCGGTAAAAATGACGGTATTATTTGTACAAGTTCAAATGCTCCTAAAATATTTGATTGGGCAATGGAAAGAGGCAGTAAAATTTTATTTCTTCCGGATCAATACCTGGGAATTAATACGGCTATTTCAAAAGGTATCCCTGAGAGTGAAATATTCACGCTTGACCGTTTACCCGATGAAACTGCTATAGAGAAGTCCCGCGTTTTCCTCTGGAACGGGTATTGCAGCGTCCATAAACGCTTCAAATTTGACGATGTATTGAAAAGAAGGAAAGAATACCCCGGGATCAATATCGTCGTTCACGGTG
Source organism: Fidelibacterota bacterium (assembly GCA_034660515.1). Taxonomy (GTDB): domain Bacteria; phylum Fidelibacterota; class Fidelibacteria; order Fidelibacterales; family Fidelibacteraceae; genus M50B103. The sequence continues at coordinate 2,177 of JAYEJI010000019.1, read as the reverse complement.
AGTGTACGGCCGATGTGGTAAAAGCTTCCGATGCCTTTGGCTCTACATCAACGATCATCAAGATGATAACAGAAGCCGAAAAAGGAAGTATTTGGGCGATCGGGACCGAACAGCATTTGGTCCAACGACTAATGGAACGATTTCCGGATAAAACCATATTGCCTTTATCCGAGTCGGGCTTTCAATGTGTGACCATGAGCATGATCACACCGGAAAAATTACTGGGAACACTTGAAGAGATAAAGAATGAAAAAACGGATCACCGGGTTCTCGTTAACAGTGAAATTAAACACTATGCAAAAATTGCTTTAATGCGTATGTTAGGCCTATGATTAAACGCTGGATCACATATTTTCTTGTAGTTATTCTCCTCTTGGCAGGTTGTGCTACGAAATCCTATGTCCGATTGGAAGATGAGCGCTTTCAAAAACAATTGGAGTCTGCAGACAGTACCATTATTCAGCAATTAAGCAGCGAAAACTTACAGCAAGACAACAAACAGGATTCGCTTTATACAGCTATGATGATGGAAAGGGATTCTCTTTTTCATGATTTGATAGGTGATATCTATAAAAAGGATCAAGAGATCGATTCACTTCAAAAAATCCTTACGACCCAAGGTATTTTTATTGACAGTTTGATCGCAGATGTTGATACATTGCAGGTTCTGCAAACGCGTTTTAAAGATGCGAATTATTCCATGTTTGATTTTTCGAAGATCAAGACGAATCTTGATTCATTGATGATCAATCAAAAGCATCTTTCAAGAGAATTGCAGTATATGATCCGTGATCTGAACTTGATCGAACGAAACCTGATGGATATCATGAATTATTCCATGAATTCAATGAAAGCTCAATTGCAAGCTTCAAATATCATGATGGAACGGCAATTATATAAGAATAATGCAAGCGCTTATAAAATGATCATGGTTTACCTCATGACCAATAGTTCCTCAGATCCCAATAAACTTCTTTCATACATTGATTCCGTTTATGCTATGGGTAATGCCCTGGACACAGTAAAAGTGCAATTTGGGAGCCCGGCAATTCAAGATACAGTAGGGAGTAAGGAGTAGGGAGTAAGGAGAAGAAAGAAAATATTTTCAATAATGTAGGGGCTCGACACCTGTCCATCGAAGCTTTAGCGAAGATGGATGTCGAGCCCGTTTCTTTTGCGAACTGAAAAAATACATGCGTCATCCCGAACTTGTTTCAGGAGCTCTGTGTTATTATAATTTATGGTTTCTATAAAAGTGAAATGAGGAATTTGAGATCTCTCCACTTCGGTCGAGATGTACTGTATTGTAAGGCAAGTCAAAATTAAGCGGTTTTATATTTTAATGAGTAATATGGTATCCATTCCCGATCATATTTCAGCATAGCAAATATTTGCCTGAGGATCTTATTAGCCACAGCCACCAAGGCTTTCTTTTTTGCCTTGCCTCCAGCCACCATATTTTCATAGTAAGACTTAAATTCCGGATTACATCGTACTAAACTTAACGAGCACATGTACAGTGTTTTGCGTATTAAACTATGGCCTTTTTTACTGATATTTGACCCGTTGTTTACACTTTTTCCCGATTGACGGGGATTGGGGTTTAATCCGGCAAAAGACACAGCCTGTTTTGCTGTCTCAAAGTTTTCAAACTCTCCATAGTAAGCAATAATAGTTGACGCTGTTTTAGCACCTACTCCCGGGATACTTGTTAACTTTTCTTTTAATTGAGGATAGTATGTGTTCATATGATCGTTCAGCTCATCTGTGAGTTTATCTATTTGCTCATCAATCGTATTAATTATCGTTGTGATACTCTCTCGTAAAGCAGGCGTTATTCCTAAGCCATAATCATATGCTTCTAAGCGATTACTCATCTGGGATTTACTATGGTATAAATCTTCTAAGCCTTTAAGTAGCTGCTGTATCTGGCTGCGCTCTTTACTTGCCGGAGTAAATAATGACGGGTGTTGCTCATAGCCGTACTCTGCGATCAGCTTTGCATCTGCTTTGTCTGTTTTTGCGCGACGCATCTTCATCTCACCATAGCGTTTGATGATCAAAGGATTTACGATACTTACCATGTAATGATGTTCTGAGGCAGCCATGGCCAGTCGAAGGTGATAAACCCCGGTGGATTCCATAAGCAAATGAGTGTGCTGAGGATCATATTTCTT
>JAYEJI010000018.1:0-5696 GCA_034660515.1 Fidelibacterota bacterium | reverse complement strand
AAGAAATGATACGAAATGTGGTCAAAGATATCCCGCAGATTAAAGTGGATACTTTTAGAGGACTGATCGTTGATTATTGTCACGAACGGGGTGCAATAGCGCTGATCAGAGGATTACGGGCCGTATCAGATTTTGAATATGAATTCCAAATGGCACTGTTGAATCGTAAGATAGGCAAGGATGTCGAATCCGTGTTCCTGATGCCAAAAGAAGAATATACATACTTAAGCTCTTCCATGATCAAAGAGATAGCGGCATTTGGAGGTGATGTAACATCCTTTGTACCCGATCATGTAAGAGAAGAACTCATAAATAAATTTGACACCAAGGAGAAAGAATGACCCCTCTTGAACGCCTGAGAGTTCGTGCAATCAAAGAAACCGATGTTCATGTTGTACTGCCTGAAGGAAAAGACCCGCGAATTGCTGCCGCTGCTGCTAAAATAGTAAAAGAAAATATTTCCCGTGTTACCATCCTTGGATCCGAAGAAGAATTATTATCAGTCGCCAGCGAAGCCGGCGTGTTCTTAGATGGGGTTGAACAAGTCGATCCGGAAAAAGATCCGGATTTTGAAGCCTACGTTAGCGAATATGTAAAATTACGCAAGAAAAAAGGAATGACACCCGAACGCGCCCGTGAGATCATAAGCGATCCCACTTTTTTTGGCGCTATGATGTTAAGAATGGAGCGTGCCGATATTTGTATCAGCGGTGCTTTGAATCCTACTGCTCATGTGCTCCGTGCCGGATTGCAGATCGTAAAGACTGCCCCCGGTGTATCCGTTATGTCTTCCGATATGTTGATGTTCTCACCTGATGACCGGCCGCCACTGTCCTTTGCCGATTGCGCGGTAAATCCGGATCCTAATGCTGAACAATTGGCCGAGATCGCTTTAAGTACTGCAAAAACACATGAATCCATTTTTAAAGAAGAACCTCATGTAGCTATGCTATCTTTTTCTACCATGGGTTCTGCTTGTCATGAATTGGTCGATAAAGTACAAAAAGCTTATCAAATTGCACATAAGGCCGACCCGGGATTAAAAATTGATGGTGAAATGCAAGCAGATACAGCTATTGTGGAAAAAATCGGTAAGAAAAAAGCACCGGATTCTCTGGTTGCCGGTAAAGCAAATGTATTGATCTTTCCTGACCTGAACGCAGGTAATATCGGTTACAAACTTGTTCAGCGTTTTGCAGGTTATGAAGCGGTCGGCCCCATTCTACAGGGCATGAATAAACCCATTTACGACCTTTCACGCGGTTGTTCCATTGAAGATATCGTTAACCTGACAGCCGTTGCGGCATTACAGGTCAAATAAATAGAGAATTTATGCCAAATTATGAATACAAATGTAAAACCTGTGGTGAGCATCTGAGCAAGTATCAGAATATGTCGGATGAGCCTCTGATAACCTGTTCCATCTGTGGTGGCGGTTTAGTTCGCTTGCTTTCCGGCGGTGGGGGCGTCATCTTCAAGGGCGAAGGTTTTTACGTAAACGATTATAAGAAAAAAGAATCCGTTAAAGCTTCATCGGGAAGCAAATAAGGATATAATATGAAATTTGTCGATTTGGCACAGATAGAGATTACGGCCGGCAATGGTGGCGGTGGCTCTATCAGCTTTCATCGCGAAAAATTCATGCCCAAGGGCGGACCTGATGGAGGTGACGGCGGCGATGGCGGTTCGGTCATTGTTATAGCAACCTCTCAATTGCATACGCTTCAGGATATCCGATATCATCGTAAATATAAAGCCGAAAATGGTCGTCCGGGTGAAGGGAACAATAAATCCGGCAGAAAGGGTAAAGATATTACCATCAAGGTGCCGGTCGGTACGCTGATCAGGAATCTTAAAGATCGTGAGATCATTGCCGATATGGTGGAAGACGGACAAAAATTCGTTGTCGCTAAAGGCGGTAACGGCGGTTGGGGAAATCAGCACTTTGCCAACTCCATCAATAAGATCCCGCGCTATGCCAAGCCCGGGTTACCCGGTGATTTCCTTGAAGTGGAACTGGAACTGAAGGTCCTGGCTGATGTAGGACTGGTCGGCTTCCCGAATGCAGGTAAAAGTACCTTATTGGCAGCTATTTCTGCTGCAAAGCCCAAGATCGCCGATTACCCTTTTACGACGCTGGTTCCTAATCTTGGGATCGTGCGCTACGGTGATTTTAAATCCTTTGTCATGGCAGATATCCCCGGATTGATAGAAGGTGCGCATCTTGGAAAAGGACTGGGAGACCAATTCCTGCGCCACATTGAACGGACACAGGTTCTGCTCTTTATGGTGGATGTGAATGAAGACAATATCAAAGAGACATTTGAAACTTTATTGAAAGAACTGACCTCATTTAATGCCGAACTTGCCCACAAACCACGATTGCTCTGTATTACTAAAATGGATAGTGTGGACATTGAAAATTACGAGGATGAATTTGAAGTGGATGAGAAAGTGATGCATATCTCATCCGTTACAAGATATAACCTTGAAAAATTGATCTATACTCTTGCGGAATATGTTGACTGACATCACACAAAGACACTAAGAAGACAAAGCCACAAAGTTTAGTTGTGGCTATTTTTTTTGTGTCTATAATCACACTTTATCAAGTTTAAATATTATGTATGGCAATGAAAATGTCCAAATATTAAATTAATACGTAATAAACAGGGATGAATGAAAATGAATGAGAATGATCTCTCGAAAATTATTGTTGATTGTGCATATAAAATCCATGTAGAAATTGGTCCCGGTTTATTAGAATCAGTTTATGAATTAATTCTATATGAAAAACTTAAAAATGCAGGATTAAATGTAGAACGACAATGCCCGATAAAGATTAATTATGAAAATCGAAAATTCAATAAAGGATTTATAGCCGATATTATAGTAAAGAGAGAAGTAATAATTGAACTTAAATCTAAAGATTGTTTACATCCAGTAGATAAAATGCAATTGCTTGCATATCTAAAGATGACTGGATTGAAATTAGGCTTATTAATCAATTTTGGAGAACATCTGATTAAAGATAGAATAAAAAGAATTATAAACGGTAAAATTAATTAAGCGTTTTAACACAAAGCTATACATGATTCTTTGTGCCTTATTAAACTTTGTGACTTCGTGTGATGCCAGGGGGGGGGAATATGGATATATCAACATTAGCACTCATGTGCATCGATGGTATTGGTCCGCGTTTGTACAAAACAATGATCCAAGCTTTCGGTTCAGCCGAGCAGGCACTTCAGCAAGACAAACAAACACTTTTAAAAATTCAGGGTATCACCGAGGAGCAGGCATCTGCGATCGTCAATAAAGACTATCGGGAAGCCTTGGATCTGCAATTGAGTTGGATCGGGAAGAAAAAAGCAAAGATCATAACTTTGGGTGATGAACATTATCCTGATATTTTGCGGCAAATTTACGATCCGCCGCCTGTATTAATGTGCATGGGTGAGTTCAAGCAGGAAGATGATGTGGCTTTTGGCGTCGTGGGGATGCGTCACCCCGATGATTACGGTAAGCAAATGTGCTATAAAATTGCCGGCGGGATCGCGGAACGGAGAATTTGTATTATCAGTGGAATGGCAAAAGGGATCGATGCCATCGCGCATCGGGCTGCTCTTGATGCGGGTGCACGGACGATCGCGATATTGGGAACATCACTTGATACGGTTTATCCTGCCGAGAACCGGCATTTGTTCAATGAGATCAGGGAAAAGGGTGTTGTCTGTTCCGAGACGCTGATCGGACAAAAACAAGTTCCCGGAAATTTCATTCGCAGGAACCGTATCATCAGCGGTTTGAGCAGGGGAGTGGTCGTTGTGCAGGCGGGAACAAAAAGCGGTGCGCTGGTCACGGCATTGAATGCCAACGAACAGAACCGCGATGTCTTTGCCGTTCCCGGTAACGCCCTAAAAGATCGGCACACCGGTTGTCACCGCCTCATCCGGCTCGGCGCAAAGATCGTAGAAAATGCGGACGATATATTAAATGAATACTCCTTTCTTAAGGAACGGTTTTCGGATCAAAAGAATTTGTTTGTAGAATCAGCCAAAAAGATAAAACTCGGCGCTGAAGAGGATGCCGTATTGGCTTGTCTGAATAAAGAAGGAGTGCATATTGACAATATTTTTCAGACATGCAAATTAAACAGAGCGGAAATTATGAAAGTTCTACTGGATCTGGAAATAAAGGGGTATGTACAGAGAGGAAAGGGGGACTTCTACACAAGGAGTATTTGAAGATACAAGAGACAAGAATCAAGAAAATAATCGTGTCATCCTGAACTTGATTCAGGATCTCTGTATTGTCATGTCATAGTGAAATATTTAAAGATCATTTTAAGATATATTTCTTTCTTTTCTTTGCTGACCAAAGAAAAGAAGCAAAAGAAAGTCAGCCGCTGCTCTCCTTTAGCTGAAAATCCTTTTCGTTCACTAAAATGCAAAAAGGTATCGCTACGCTCTACCCTTGCATTTTTTAACGTTCACTCATCAGATTTTCTATACGCGTCGTCGCGATGCGGCATCCGAATATCTTGTATGTAATATTTTAATTGTCAATTATCCTTTGTCAATTGTCAATTAATCTAAAATGTGTCGCCATCATTTCGAAATCGTCTGTTAAATTGTATTCCGGCCAGCATTTGCGGTGGTCGTCACGGAATTCTTCAGCTGACTGGCAATTTTCACAGATCCAGAGTTTGTCGGGAAAATTACCGAATTTGCATTTATAGACCTCAGTGATCTCAACTTTACAGCGCAGGCTTTCCCTCAGGTCATAGACCTCCACGATATCCCCGACCTCCCAACCGCCATCGTCATAATTTCCCTCGGACAAATGGTATTCATCCGCCTTGCAGGCCGTCGCGGTTTTTTTGCCTTCCAGTATCTTAATCACCAGCCTGTCGTCATCGGGGTCACGCCCCCAGAATTGCATGCGTTTTAATCTATTTATCGTCAATAAATCTCCCATCGTCTTTTGCTTCCTGTAATTTCTTTACATTCTTTTCCAGCCAGCCTTTTTGATCCGTATTGATGATGTCGAATTCGGGGACGTAGGGCTTGATGTCCAGGAGCGGGGTTCCGTCGATGATATCCATTCCGCTGACGTGCAGGATATTTGCTTCGATCTTATTCAATTTTACCACCGAAAAACCGATAGGATTCGGACGGTTGGGCGCCCGGGTGGAGAATATACCGTGTTTTTTGTCATCCATGAAGGGAGTGACCTTCAAAGCAGCGTTTTTAACACGATGAAAATGATAGATCAGGATGATATGGGAAAAATCCCGAAGGTCCTGCAATCCTTCCGCATAGTCCGGATCGACCTCTACTTTTCCTTCAATATCCTGTGCCGCCGAAAACTGGATAGGCGTTCCTTTCGCCTCTTTGAAAGGAGAACGGATGATCCCGATGGATGTATATTGAAGCTTGTTCATATCAATTTATTCTTTTCCGGCCCCAAAATTGCATCCTTTTTAGGCGAGTATTCATTTCAATAACTTCCGAATCATAAATAGATCTCTCCACTTCGGTCGAGATGACACACCTACTCCGTCAGCCGACGGAGTAGGTGTGCAGGCAGTTTCTGTAGTATTTATTCATCATCCATCGTTTATAATTTATCGTTACCCAGAGACCATCGTAGCAGGTACGGATCCTTCAATATACAGCGGAAGCGTGAAATCA
>JAYEJI010000017.1:0-5711 GCA_034660515.1 Fidelibacterota bacterium | reverse complement strand
ATTAAATAAAGATTCATCATAAATGATTAATATAAAATGATAAAGGCAATTTATGTTTAATAAAATAAAAGACATCCTCATTATCACTATGATAATGGGAACACTGTTTGCGGCGAAATTTCCGGCATCGGAATACCAGCGCATCACGGTCCTGTATACTAATGATGTTCATGGCGGTATCCCGCGGACGGTAGCAACTTATATGAATCCACAATTCCCGCCGCGCATTGGCAGCGGTCCGGCGATCGCCCATTATGTCAATCTCCTAAGAGATCAGGCGGAAGCCGAAGGCTTTGGTGTTTTGTTGATCGATGAAGGTGATTTCTTTTCCGGTACGCCGGTGGGCTCGAAAACTGCCGGAGCAGCGGTCATTGAATTCATGAACAGTGTTTCTTACGATATATTGACCGTCGGGAACCATGATTTCGATAAAGGCCTGATAGAACTGAGGCAACGTACCGAAGAAGCGAACTTCCCTTTTCTCGGGGCAAATGTCGTCGATAAGAATGGTGATGTCGCAGATTTCCTGAAACCTTATATCATCAAGGAGTTTTTTGGTATCAAGGTGGGTATTTTGGGTATCGCAACGGCGACCACTCCTTCCATGAGCTTTCCGGAACATGTAAAAGGCCTGACTTTTTTGCCCGAGATCATTACAACAAAAAAATGGATCCCCGTCATGGAGGAAGAAGGTGCTGATATAATTATCATGTCAACTCATTCCTGGACACCCTATGAACGCGACAAAGAAGCCGCTAAGCTGCACGAAGCTATCCAAGCGGGTGAATGGCCCGATGAAAACAAGATCGGCGCTCCTGGCATGGAAATTGCCGTTTCAGTGCCCGGTATTGATATCATGTTCACCGGTCATGTCCACAAAGGTTTCCCTGAACCCTATGAAGATCCCATTAACCATACTTTGATCTTCCAGAATTACGGCAATGGTTCGAACTTAGGTCATGTCAATTTTTATATTCACAAAAAAACCAAAACCCTTGCCGGATATGATTATGCCGTTGACGGCTCTTCCTATATCACTCTCCTGGAAGATGAACTTTGGATCGATACTGAAGTAGACAAGATGATCGAAGCGAGAAAAGCCATTGCAGAAGAAGGTTTTGATGAGGTCATTGCCGTATTGCCGTCACCCTTGCGTCGTGCAAACGAAGGCCAGTCCATTTTGGGCAATCTTCTTTGTGATGCAGTTGCATGGTCATCAAATGCCGATGTAGCTTTTTCAAATTACGGTGGACTTCGCTCTGATCTGGAAGCGGGTCCTCTGACCTATGAAAGTTTATTCCGTTTCCTGCCTTTTGGTAACCGCATTACCGTTTTTCAAATGAGTGGGGCCGAACTTGATGCATTGATCGAAGATCGTGTTAGCGGCAATTCCCGGGGTATGCTGGTTTCCGGACTGGAAGTTATTGTGGACAAGCGTAAAGTTGAGCGCGATCGCGCAAAGATACTGAGCGTACAGGGCCTGCCCTTTGATGAAAATACTTTATATAAAATTGCTGTCTCGGATTATCTTGCAGAAGGAAATTCGGGTTATGACAGATTAACGACCATCGGTGAAGAACGTAGGAACAACACCGGATTTATGATGCGTGAAGCATTGAGAGATTATATCGTTGAATTCGGCTCTAAAGCAAAAATAGATAATCGCTGGACGATAATTAAATAGCACTCACAGTTAATAATATTGTAATAAAAGAGGACTCGAATGCGGGTCCTTTTTTTGTACAGAGCAGGCATGCCGGTTTTGTATTGTGACGCAAATCACGGAATAATTTTCATAATTTATTTTCGAGTAAGAATATTTTATATTTCATTTAAGAATATGATAAAATGCGGGGGCGAAATGAAACAAAATGATATAAACATATATCCGGTCAGGAAAGCACAGAGATTAAAGAATTACAATTATTCGCGTCAAGGATATTATTACATCACCATAACACTTGCTAATGATATTTTGTTATTCGGAAATATTATTAATGGTAGGATAAATTTAAATGAGATTGGCAAGATCGTCGATAAATGCTGGAAAATAGTTCCAGATCATTTTTCGGAATGTATGTTGGATAAATATGTCATTATGCCCGATCATTTTCATGGGATAATAAGAATAGTACGGAACAGGCATGCCTGTTCCGTACATGGGCATACCTATTCCGTACGAAGACAAGATCAATTATTACCTTTAATCATTGGAGGCTTTAAATCAGCTACATCCAAATTAATCCACCAATTGGGATTTTATGAATTTAAATGGCATAAATCTTATTATGACCGTATTCTTCGTAAGGATGAATTGAATTGTAAAAGAAAATATATTAGTGATAATCCATTAAATTTTAAGAAATTATTATAATGATGCAAACTCACCCCCCTTTCACCCTCCAATAATCCATTGCATAAAATATTAATTCTTCTTATTATTTAAACTTGGAGAATATATGAAAAATAAACCCTTATTGATCTTTAGGATTTTTGCAGTAGCGATCTCGATTTTCAGTTTATCTTATCGCCTGTTCCTAAATCCGATACATGGACACGGTTTTAAAAATCTTATTTTTCAAATGGGGTTCTTCTCCATGCAAAGTGCATTATACATTGGTATTATTTTCATATTTCTGCTTATAAATCAACTCCGCGGTAAAGAGAATAAATGGCCATACCCGAGCTTTCGCGGTGCTGCACTGTTATATGGGATTATTACAGGCACTATATTTGGAGCTTTTTTTGCCGGATCATTTAACGCACATGGCCTGAATCTTATTGTTTTATATATCAATCATGTTCTATTGACCATCCTGATCCTGATAGACAACTTTATTTCGATCCCACCGAAAAGTTATAAATTCGATCTGTTGATCTATTGGATGATCTATCCTTTTTATTACTTGGTCTTCACCATTTTCGAAAGCTATGTCTTAAATGTAAACCGTTACTATTTTATGATCGTAAATGAAATTAATGCTTCATTTTATCCTTACATTATTTTTCTGATGGCGCTGATGTTCATTTTATGTGGTGCTTTGATCATATTTGTCAATAACATCTACCGCGGTTCGATCAGCAACGCTGAATTGGATGAGGTAATTCAAGAGAATAAAAAATAAGGCATTGCTGATCTTTGTAATAATCGAAGGAATGTTTTTTGATCGTTTTCGCTATTATTTTATGAACTTCAGAGAATTTGGACTAGGTTACTTTATCCAAGCTGTCTTCTTATTGATAGTTGTCTTTTTATTCGTAGGAACTATGATCATTTTCTTTAACAAAGTCTATAGAAAGAAACCGGAACAGACATGAAAAGACTTTTAGTGAAAATAGTCCTCTATTTTATTGCTCTTCAATCTTTTATCTTTGCTTCTTCGTTCACTTTTTTTACACCGGAACTTTTCGGAAAACCCTTTGTCTCGGATATCAGGTCTTCGATAATTAAATTCGAAGAAGGGTTTATCAATGATCTGGGTAATTTTTACTATATCCCCAATTATGATAAACGTCCCTTTTCAGAATTACATATTGGAACGGATATTCCCTTACTATCCTACCGGATGCATTCGGACAAAGCTTATTTAAAAGTCACATCTGTATTCACGGGCGTTTGTACGGTCATTCTTGATGCTTTAGAGCCCACCCATCGTATGGTGATCAATACTGACTATTGGCTTGGGATGGAATTTCGTTCTGTGCTTTATCATCCCATGCTTGAAAAATTAAAATTACGGAACATTGGCTTGAATTTTATTCCCATATTCCATGAAAGTACACACCTTGGGGATGAATTTGTTATTTACGCCCTGAATGAAGGCACGGATTTCTATCGTCTTAATGTCTCGTATGAATCTTGGGTGATATCGCTTACTCTGAACGATCCGGATACCCTAAAAGGCAATATCTTTTCTACGCGCATCGGCATGCAGGATATTTGGTTCAAGTCCGATGGTTTTTATCAATATAAATTATCGGAAACACAGGGGCAGGATCTGCTCATGAGCGAGAGACTGTTTGAGTATTGGCTGCAATTGAATTGGCGACGGACAAAAGGATTTGCCGCTTCCGAAATGTTCCATCAGATCACTTCCCTGGAATTACGGGATCGTATCAAGTACGGTTATATAATAGAAGATCCCGAACGGCGCACCTGGAACATCAACGCTTATATCGGCTGGGAATACCAATCGAAGAGCGACCGCAAGGTGGGCGGATACTTAAGAACCTACTATGGCATAAACCCGCATGGACAGCTTAGGAATATTGACGGGTTTTATTTTGTGGGATTAAGTTTAGTATTGATGTGACGTCTGTCACAGCCTGTATTTTATAATATTATAAATCATTTTCTTTTAATAAATTTCATCCAGTTATAAGATATAAGAGATAAGATATGAGTGGAAGAAATGGAGTTATAGAGCGAAAAAGTTTTGCTTTTGCCGTTAGAGTGATCAATTTGTACAAATTCTTGAAGAAAGATAAAAAAGAATTTGTGATGAGCAAACAACTATTACGTTCCGGAACTGCGATTGGAGCATTGGTCGCTGAAGCGGTTAATGCCGAAAGCAAGCCAGACTTTGTTCACAAACTTGGAATAGCTCAGAAAGAATGTGGAGAAAGTATTTATTGGCTCAGATTACTGAATGAAACAAAATTTATAACAGAAATTCAATCAAAAAGCATGGTTACAGCCTCTAGCGAATTACTAAAAATGATCAGATCTTCAATCATGACCGCAAGAAAAAATATTTAACTTATATCTCATCACTTATATCTTATATCTAAAGAAACCCGCATGGACAGCTTAGGAATATTGACGGGTTTTATTTTGTGGGATTAAGTTTAGTATTGATGTGACGTCTGTCACAGCCTGTATTTTATAATATTATAAATCATTTTCTTTTAATAAATTTCATCCAGTTATAAGATATAAGAGATAAGATATGAGTGGAAGAAATGGAGTTATAGAGCGAAAAAGTTTTGCTTTTGCCGTTAGAGTGATCAATTTGTACAAATTCTTGAAGAAAGATAAAAAAGAATTTGTGATGAGCAAACAACTATTACGTTCCGGAACTGCGATTGGAGCATTGGTCGCTGAAGCGGTTAATGCCGAAAGCAAGCCAGACTTTGTTCACAAACTTGGAATAGCTCAGAAAGAATGTGGAGAAAGTATTTATTGGCTCAGATTACTGAATGAAACAAAATTTATAACAGAAATTCAATCAAAAAGCATGGTTACAGCCTCTAGCGAATTACTAAAAATGATCAGATCTTCAATCATGACCGCAAGAAAAAATATTTAACTTATATCTCATCACTTATATCTTATATCTAAAGAAACCCGCATGGACAGCTTAGGAATATTGACGGGTTTTATTTTGTGGGATTAAGTTTAGTATTGATGTAATAAACCGAATAGAGTTCAACCCCTCGACTAAGCTCGGAGTTGTGGTGCTTAAGTGGGCTCAAATCCCGGGTGTGCTGAATTCAACCCTTTGTCAAGCTCAGGGTTGTTTGAGTTGAGCTGCCTAAGGCCGCGGGATTGCATCGAATATGCCGAGTGGCGTGTATATCATCAAGATGCAGGCAGGTGAGTTTATGCATTCGCAGAAAGTTGTGTTGATGAAATAATTTCAATAATAGAATCATTGTAAGGAACAGGCATGCCTGTTCCCTACATATATAATAAACCCCCTTTCTTGTGA
>JAYEJI010000016.1:0-5715 GCA_034660515.1 Fidelibacterota bacterium | reverse complement strand
TGGATAAAGAAAATATCGTACAAGAATAACTGGTGACCTGCCTTCGCTAAAGTACAGCCTACGTAGCCAAAGCTACTTCGGCGCAGGAGGCCTTCGGCACGGCAAGCTGGTAACTGGCCTGTCCATCATAGCCTTGGCGAAGGTGGATAACTGGAGAATACAAACTTCTTATCATTTCTTTCACTTTAATCTTTTTACTTTTATCTTATCTCTTATAGTTCATCGTTTATAGTTCATTCCCCCTCCTACCCTCTTATTCCCACACCCCACGCCCCTATCCTCAACTAATAAAACTTTGCAAAGCATTTTAAATTGCATTAAGTTTATTTAATTAAAAAATATAAAGAGAAATCATAAATATGATACAATTATTAACTGTTGGTGTGATTGGGAAATCACTAAAAGAAAATGAAAAACGTGTACCTATTCATCCAGAACATCTAGAACGTATTCCAAGGGAATTACGAAAACAAATTACTTTTGAAGAAGGTTATGGATTAAGATTTGGCATGGAAAATAGCACTTTAGCTAATCTATCATCAGGTCGTGTTGCTTCCAGAGAAGAAATACTGAAAAAATTTGATTGTGTACTAACGCCAAAACCTATGGCGAAAGATTTATCTCAAATGCGAGAAGGAACAATTTTATGGGGTTGGCCACATTGTGTGCAACAGAAAGAAATTACGCAAGTAGCAATTGAAAGAAAATTAACCCTTATTGCCTGGGAAGAAATGTTTACATGGAGTCAAACAGGTGATAAAAATATGCATGTTTTTTATAAAAACAATGAAATTGCGGGTTATGCCGGTGTAAATCATGCAATAAATCTTATAGGAGTTGTTGGTAATTATGGAAAACCACGAAAAGCAGTAGTGCTCAGCTTTGGGTCGGTAAGTCGGGGAGCAGTCTATGCATTACAAGGTCAAGGATTTCAAGACATCACGGTCTATACTGGTCGTGTTGCAACAGATGTGAGCGATCAATTGCCCGGAGTAATATTTAAACAAATGAAAAATGACGATTTGGGAAATTTACTTGCAGTTGAATCTGACGGCTTTACCCGTCCATTTTCAGAAGCATTATCAGATGTGCAAATAATTGTTAACGGAACCCTTCAAGATACAGAGCATCCTAAAATGTTTGTATCAGCACAAGACGCTGATAAATTGATGAAAAGCACTCTAATTATTGATATAAGCTGTGATGAAGGAATGGGTTTTTGGTGTGCTAAACCAACATCTTTTAAACACCCAATATTTGAAGTGGCTGGTAAATTTTATTATGCAGTAGACCACAGCCCGAGTTATTATTGGAATTCTGCTTCATGGGAAATTTCAGAAGCATTAATTCCATTTTTATCCATAGTTATGAGCGGATCAAAGGTTTGGGGGAAAGATAAAACCATTTCAAAATCTATAGAAATTCGTAACGGAGTAATTCAAAATCCAAAAATTCTTTCATTTCAAAATCGTGAAAAAGAATATCCACACAAATTTCGATAACGAATTGGATAAAAATTACGTTGTATAACAAAGGCTCATACGTAATGCGAGGTAAATTAGCAAATTGAAAGTGCAGTGCTTCGAAAACCCGCACTACGCATAGCCGGGTCGTTAATAAAAATAATTATTATTTAGGTTCCTTATGAAATATAGCGGCATTCCCTTTCATATTTATTGGTTCTCGGGAACAGGAAACACCTTAATTATTGCATTAGAGATCAGAGATACACTCTTAAAATATGGCTGTGAGGTTAAGCTTTATCCAATAGATAAAACGGACCCCAAAACGATCGATCAGAATGCAATCATTGGCTTTGTTGTTCCGGTGGCGGGACAAAGCACCTATCCCTTTATATGGGAATTTATCAGTGATTTACCCAAAGTGAACAATACCGCTTGTTTTTTTGTAGATACCTTAGGGTATTACTCCGGCGGAATACTGGGTCCCGTTAAACATATTCTCAAACGCAAAGGCTTTATCCCCTTGGCCGCAAAAGAAATATTAATGCCTAATAATTTTCAGAAGATGAAAAGCCGGCCCGAAAAGGAAATGAAGATCATTGAAAAAGGGAAAGTTAAAGTACGGAAATTCTGTGAGAAATTACTTACCGGCAAAGGAACCTGGTGGGATATCCCGGTTTATTCTTCATTTTTAAGCTTGATGTATCGTCATCGGCCTTTGGTAAATATCTTTAAAAAAATACTTCCCTTTGTGATCGATAAAGACAAATGCACACAATGTGGAATTTGCATTGATCTGTGTCCGGAAAAAAGCTTAACGATGGATGAAACGATCGGCATACCGGTCAATAATTCTAATTGTACCTTATGTCTTCGTTGTTTTGCCTATTGCCCTACACATGCGATTTACATTGGCAGTAAAAAAGCTGTCCCATATAAAGCCTTAGCTCTAAAAGAACTAACAACATATTTAAATCAATAATAACATGACAATCTCTTAATGGGTTATAAAACACTACAAATAAAGCTTCCAAGCAATTATTCCGATGATGATATCCGGCAAGCCATTCATCGACAACTCGGCCTTAAGGATATTTCATTTCAGATCGAGAAGAAGAGCCTGGATGCCCGTAAAAAAAGCAATATCCATTGGCTGCTGAACCTGATCGTTTCCTCGGAGCAATTGCCGGGGGAAATCTATGTTGCACCGAAGTCTTTAGATATTCCCTATAAAAAACGCAGTAAAAAGGTTATTGTCGTTGGCTCCGGTCCGGCCGGTTTTTTTGCGGCACACGTGTTGCAGTTAGCCGGTTTTCATGTCAGCATTATTGAACGCGGTTCGAATGTAGGTCAGCGAAGCAAGGCGATAAATTTACTGGAAAACAGTGGAAAATTCACAGCGCAAAACAACTATGCTTTTGGTGAAGGCGGTGCCGGAACCTTTTCGGATGGTAAACTGACATCCCGTTCAAAGCATATTTCTGCTGAGCGGCGTTTTATTCTTTCCGAATATGTGAAGGCCGGCGCACCCAAGGAAATACTTTATATGACCCATCCGCATGTGGGCACGGATAATCTGAAGGTGGTTGTGACAAATTTGCGAAAACAGTTTCTGGAACATGGCGGTCAGTTCTTGTTTGATACGCAGCTCGAAGATATTGTGATCAAAGGAAAACAGGTAAGTAAAATTATCTGTAACACGGGCGAGATCGAAGCAGATCATGTGATCCTTGCTACAGGAAATTCGGCGTATGATACATATCGAATGCTAATTAAACGCGGTATTCAATTTAACACTAAGCAATTCGCTATCGGTCATCGTATCGAACATACAAAAAGCCTGATCAACCGCGCACAATGGGGACGCGAAGATCTACCCGACGTCAAAGCTGCGGAATACCGTTTAGCAACAAAAACACCCTCCGGTTTACCGGTTTATACTTTTTGTATGTGTCCGGGCGGAAATGTCGTACCCGCTGCCGCTTATGCCAAAAAAAGCGTGGTAAATGGCATGAGCTATTATTTGCGTGATGGCATGTATTCCAATGCCGGATGTGTTGTGGGCGTGCATCCCGATATGCTGCTGGGACATACCTGCACTGCGACAGAAATACTGGATTGGATGGATAAACTGGAAGAACAGTTCTATACATTTTCTAACAGCTATATGATCCCGGCTAACAATGCCATTGATTATATGAAAAAAGTTGAATCAAAAAACATCTCTCACTCCAGCTATTCCCTGGGTTTACAATCTGCTCCTTTATATAATATGGTTCCCAAAATGATCGCTAAAGCTCTTGCTCAAGGCCTGAAAGATTTTAGTCGAAAATTACGGGGCTTTGAACAAGGTACCTTGATGGGCTTGGAAAGCAAAACCTCCTCCCCTTTGCAAGTTGCGCGCGAACGCGATGGAAGTTGCATGGGTTTTGATAATCTCTATTTTGTTGGCGAAGGCAGCGGCTATGCCGGTGGCATTATCTCAAGTGCTGCCGATGGAATACGCTGTGCGATAGCCTTACTGAATAAGTAACTATTGACAGGAAAATCGTGGAACCGAAGTCGCATAAATAAAACTGACTGGTGTTGAATAAAAACAAAAAAGGGCAGATTGACTGCCCTTTTTCTATTTTACAATGATCGCAACTTATTCCTGCTTATCATTTTCCTGATCTTCATTCTCTTTTTCTTTCTCCGCATAATCCCGGAAGGCCTTCTCGCCTTCTGACTGCCACCATTCATCATAATGATGCCAGTCTTTTACTTGATCGGGAGTGGAAAAATGTTCATGTATTTTTCTCTTTTTATGCGGACTTTTATCACTGTCACCGCCACTATGCATCCCACCAAAAAGGATACGGGCCAGCACGACCAGTCCGACGCCCTGCCAATAGGTGACTTCGGCCAGCCCAAAGAGTTCCGGCATCAAAGCGTTCCACAGCCATTTGACCACAAAGCCCAGTAAAAAAGCAAAGGCAGTACCCAGCACGATCCAACCGGCTATTTTCAGTCCCTTGGGACATCCATATTTTTCATCACATCTCATTTTAATTCTCCTTATAAAGATTGTTCAAGGTATTCAAGATCTTCTTTTCAGCCCGGTACTTACGCGATAGCAAAGTTCCCAGGGGTTCCTCCCATATCTCGGATAGCATCTGAAAGGATTTACACTCTATCTCCGTTGCGATCCAGATCGCGCGTTCGGATGGTTTGAGCTGATTAATTGCCCTGTCCAGATACTCCGAGAAATGCTCCCGCAGCATGTGATCCTCAGGGGATGTATCTGCCGACGGCAACGATTCGTAATCGGGGTCATCATTTCCAGCATTGCGCGAAATGCTTCTACGAAGATTGTCAATGACCAGATTTTTCAGACTTCGCCATGCATAGGCAGCCAAATTCTCGATCTTTTTATCCAGGTTAACAACATAGAACATTTTCAACATCACATCCTGCACAAGATCCTCCGCATCCCGGGTGCGGTCCTGCATGTGCGACCTTACATAAGAGATCATCTTTGATTTCTCCTCTCTGTAAAGTTTTTCGATCTGATTGCTGTCCATTACTTCTCCGTTTTACCTGCTCTCACTTTGAACAACGATTGTCCAGTAAGTTTATTGCATAAAATTTTATTTATTTCAAAATAAGTTGCTTTTTGCTTTAAAGCAAGTATGTCTGTCATTTCGAACAGTCTTCGCTCCGAATGATCGGGGCTCCGCCCGTCAGGCCAAGTGGAGCTTGCTCTCCGAAGCACTGGCTTGTTAGTGCGCAGAAGAGAAATCTCAAACTATTTAAACTTTATTTAGCTTTTGAGATCTCTCCGCTACTCCGTCAGCTGACGGATCCGGTCAAGATGACAAATATCCGCGCACCAAAGTTTTAGCGAAGGTGTGAGGTTCTTCACGATTTACCCTCTTCATACTTTTATCTCTGTACTTTTGTCTTTTATCATTTTTCATGCTATATTTTCGTTACTAAATAAACCAGAGACTCTAATGAAAATCGCCCTTCTTTATTTCAGTGGGACGGGGAACACGAAGTGGCTGGCTGAAACTCTTCAGGCTGCTCTGCTATCCCTCAATATTAATGTGGACTTGGTCAACCTGGAAAAGGACTTTCTCTTTGACACCATCAATACGATACCTTTCTTCTGACGCATCCTGTTTATGGTGCACATGTCCCCCGGATCGTGATCGAAAAAACACAGGCGCTCGTTCCCGGGAATATCCATCTGAATGTGATCACGACTTAT
>JAYEJI010000015.1:0-20709 GCA_034660515.1 Fidelibacterota bacterium | reverse complement strand
ATTAATTTCTTGTTAATTATTTATTAACACATTAACTTGCAAAGTTCAAAACACTAATTAAGGAAGGAAAACACGATGAAAAAATTGTTAACGATTATTTTAATCTCATTTTTGCTGAGCACTCTTGCTTTTGCAGGAAATGTGAAAGTATTGGATATTTCTGCAAAGCATTATTTTCATGTCGATGATAATGGCAGTAATGATTTGGATGTAACCGGAGATTTTACGATTGAAGCATGGGTAAAATGTAATGATTTTACCGGAAGACTTTGCGATAGAAGCGGTGTTATGAGAATATATCCAACTTCAAACTCCATCCGTTTTGATCTTGATGGAGGAGGAAGCATATCTACGGGAACGGTAAGTACAGGAGTCTGGAACCATATTGCTGTAAGTCGTTCCGGGACAACTACACGTATTTTTCTTAATGGCGAAGAAAAAGCATCAGCAAATTTTGCTCTCACTGCCAGTACTGTACCTTTTTATGTTTGTGGAGATGGTGGCTATTTTCCAACAGCTTGGGATGCACAAATTGATGAATTCCGTTTTTCTGACATAGCGAGATATACGTCTAATTTTTCGCCATCAACATCAGATCCCGCATTTTCAAGTGATGCAAATACCATACTTTTATATAATTTTGATGTTGATACGGATTTGCCGCCGGCTAACAGTTCAAGCTACTCCTTCACCCACACAAATGATGGTATAGTTCAAGGCGATTACGCGGCCCCTACTGATCTTCCGCTTCCCATCACCCTTAGCTCTTTTACTGCAAACGCAGTGAATGGCACAGTTGAACTGGATTGGGAAACGGCCACCGAGACCAACAACGCTAATTTTGTTATTTACCGTAATGCTGAAGGCATTGCAACGATAGCCGGCGCAGGTACCACAACGGAACCTCAATACTACAGCTATGTAGATAATACCGTTGTCCCGGGTGTTACATATACCTATGTCCTTGCCGATGTAGATTATGCTAACGAAGAAACCCGCTACGAAGGCGATGCGGTAACAGTTACGACAAACGATGAAATGGTCGCAAACGGCTTTGAAGTCGGCGCTGCCTATCCGAATCCATTCAATCCGATGACGCTTATTCCCTTGGAACTTGCACGCGATGCAAAAGTCACCGCGACACTCTATGATTTGAATGGTCGCGAGATCAGAAGGATATTAAACAGCACACTCTCTGCCGGTGCACATACGATACATATTGATGGATCAAATATGACCACCGGTTTATATCTTGTGCAAATCCTGGTTGACGATATTCTGCATGTACAGAAAATTTCGTTAATGAAATAATTTCAATAATAGAATCATTGTAAGGAACAGGCATGCCTGTTCCCTACATATATAACAAACCCCCTTTTCTTGTGATAAATGAGAAGGGGGTTTTCAGTAATCTGTAAAAAGTGAACGCTTACGATCATTCACTACAATGACCCTAATAAACAATATTAACGTTTAATATAAAAGAGCTCAAAATTTTGAGCTCCTGCAATTGTATTTATCAGCTATCAGCTATCAGCCATCAGCCATCAGCTATCAGCCATCAGCTATCAGCTATCAGCCATCAGCTATCAGCCATCAGCTATCAGCTATCAGCTATCAGCCATCAGCTATCAGTTACTAGTTACCAGTCACCGGTTCCCTTTTCAATCATTCACAAAGGTTAGTTTCTTTCTGTCTTTCTTTACTCCCGGAAAAGTTAACAAATGATTATGCATGGCAACATAAACACCCGGCTCTACTAAGCAGGCAGCAAACAAGGCTTCAGTGACATTCTGTGCGGCATCGCTATCGCGGAATTCATAGGGCCGCATGGCACCGGTAAGAATGATCGGACATTTTGGATCCTTGATCTCCTCGAAAAGCATATTACCCGTTTTCTCAAGGGTATCGGTTCCGTGAAGAATAATAATTGCATCGGATATTCCCATTGCCTGACGGGCAATATCGAGAATGATCTCCCGGTCATTTTCCGTTATATCAAGTGAATCCTTAAAGATAACATCTCGCTGATTAATATTTGCATCGGGTAAGCGTAAAGTACTGAGAATTTTTGATAAAATAGAGTGCTGGTTCGACAAAGCACCGTTTTGCTCGTTATAGGTTTTTTCGATCGTTCCGCCGGTTGTAATAAATGTGATTTCTTTCATCAGGGTCCTGTTTTAAGTTTTTCTTTAGGAATATTACAACAAAAGCGGTCTTTTAATCAAGAATATTCAACGGAGCACCTCACTTTTGACATTTGATAGTGATAAATTTTCTTTGAAAATACTTTATTCATAAAACCTTTTTCTTCCTTGCGATTTATCATATTTCACCTTAATACACGAACAAGTTCCCAAAAACATATTTCTCTATTTTACTGAATTTCACCGCATTATTTTTAATTTTCGGGTCTAATTCCGACTAAATCAATTTACTTTGTTGAATAATATTTTTATATTGTTTGCCTGATTTTGAACATTAATTGTTTTTATGATTTGAAAATAATCGCAGGCATTATCCTGCTGTCCCTCTAAGGAGTCGCTATGAATCCGCTTGCCACAGAACTGAATGACCATTTAAAGAACAATGCACCGGTGATCTTCAGCTTGCTTTCCCGGAAAGGAAGAGAATCATATTTTCCCAAGACCGGAATTTTATCACAAAGTATGCAAGCCAAAGGGGTCAGCATCAATGCCACGATCGGTATTGCCCTGGAAGATGATCAAATTCCGGTTCATTTTTCTTCTCTTGAAAAACTGATCGGACTGGATCCCAAAAATGTCTTTCCTTATGCGGGATGCTCAGGTGTAACAGAACTTCGCGAACGGTGGAAAGTTATGCAGGCAGAAAAAAATCCATCTTTGCGAGGGAAGGCGACCAGCCTTCCGGTAGTTACAACTGCTTTAAGTCATGGCTTGAGTATTGTTTCCATGCTTTTCCTTGATCCGGGTGATACGGTGATCATAGCCGATAAGTACTGGGGAAATTACAATATGCTGATGAGAGATCAATGTGATGTAAATTTCGATATGTACCCTTTTTATGAAGGCGAAGGTATGGATTTGCAAGGCCTTGAGAATCGTCTGACAAAAGGACCGATTGGCAAGAAAGTGATCGCCATGAACTTTCCGAATAACCCTACGGGCTATACTCCGACCAAGAAAGAAATGCAGCAGATCACCGGGATGATACAAGCAAGTGCAGAGTTGGGAAATCATCTCTTGGTTATTTGCGATGATGCTTACTTTGGGCTGGTCTATGAGGATGATGTGGATACTCAATCAGTCTTTGCTCATATCGCCGGTATTCATAAAAACGTACTGGCCGTTAAGATCGATGGTGCAACAAAAGAAGATTATGTCTGGGGTTTTCGTGTTGGTTTTGTAACATATGCCGGCAAAGATCTTAGTGAATCTGTTTATGCCATACTGGAGAATAAGACTGCAGGTGGGATTCGTTCTTCTGTTTCCTCCTCACCGCATATTTCCCAATCACTTCTTCTTGAAACATATAAGCATCCCAAGTATGCTGAAGAAAAAAAAGAAAAATACGATCTTTTACGTTCCCGCTACGAAAAAGTAAAAGAGATCCTGGCGAAAAATCATGAACGTTACTCGGAATATTTTACTCCTCTGCCATATAACTCCGGTTACTTTATGTGCGTTGACTTGGCTGATGGAATAAACGGTGATCAACTTCGCATGACATTGATAGAGAAATTTGATACCGGAACGATATTCATTCAAGGGGTTCTTCGTCTGGCATATTCAGCTGTTGCCAGGGAAAAGATCGAACAACTGTTCGAGAACCTGTTCCAAGCTTGTAAAATGATCAAAAAATAAAAAAAGGACTTTATTATGGCTACGATCGGTCGTTATCGCGATAATAATGAATTTAAAACTATCAGCTCACGGATCAGGACAACTATTCAGTCCGCTTTTTACCGCAACAATGTCATATCTGTTAAAACTGTTGCGGAAGCTTACTCTTTGGCCCGTTTGTCAGCCGGAACGATTGAGCTGACCGGAATGCCAATTTATAAACCCGAAGAACAAGGCTTACCTAAAGACGCCAATGTCCTGCTATTTAATGACGGTGCGGTTTACGGCCGTTGCGCGGCAGCTCGAAAAATTGTCGGTGAACCCAATGTTGACTTAGAAGCCTATGCCGCTAAGATTCGTGAAGCAGTCTATAACACACGGTATCGTAAAATGTATCATGCCGAGACGGTAATTGGACTTGATGAAGATTTTATGGTCAAAGCACATCTTTTGATCCCCGAACACCATGAGAATAATCTTCTTTCGTGGATGTTGAACTTTCAATATTTTTCAGAAGAGATCAAATCAAAATATGATAATTCCAAAGAATTACCTGAAGGTGATGTGTTTATATTTTCCGATCCCGATTGGAAACATGATGAGCATCCTTTGGGGTTGACCTTTTTTGATCCGAATTATAATTGTGCCGCACTTTTGGGTATGCGTTATTTCGGAGAGCATAAAAAAGGAACGCTGACCCTCGGCTGGGGTACTGCTGCCCGTAATGGTTATGCTTCCTGTCACGGTGGATTGAAACGGTATAACCTCGGGGAAGACAAAAAATATACGGTCGCGGTATTCGGACTCTCCGGTTCGGGAAAATCCACGATCACCCATGCAAAGCATGATAATAAATATGATGTGACCGTTCTGCATGATGATGCATTTATTATCAATGCCGATAAAAAATACTCCATCGCACTGGAACCGGCATATTTTGACAAAACACAAGATTATCCGATGGATTGTGAAGATAACAAATTCATTCTTACTTTACAGAACAGCGGAGCGGTTGAATACGAAGATGGGAAAGTGTATCCGGTTACAGAAGACATGCGTAATGGCAATGGCCGTGCGGTCAAATCGAAACTATGGACACCCAGCCGGGTTGATCGTGTTAATGAGCCCATCAATGCGATCTTTTGGTTAATGAAGGATCCTACTATTCCGCCGGTGATAAAGCTGGAAGGCGCCTCGCTGGGTGCAGCAATGGGTGCAACCCTGGCAACCCAGCGGACCTCTGCGGAAAGATTGGCGCCGGGCGTTGATCCCAAGGCACTCGTCGTTGAACCCTATGCCAATCCTTTCAGAACCTACCCGCTTGAACTGGATTATAATCGTTTTAAGAAATTGATCGAAGATGGTGTGAAATGTTACGTGTTGAATACCGGATACTTCATGGGGAAAAAGGTAGAGCCGCAGCATACGCTCGGTATTATTGAGACCATTATTGAAGACAGGGAAAATTTCAAGTCCTGGAAACCTTTCGAAGAAATAAAGATCATGGAAATAGATGGCTTTGAAACTTCACTGGAGAATAAATACTACCGTGAAGCATTTACTAAACGCTTCAAAGAACGGCTGGAATTCATCGCCTCCCGCGATTCGGAAAAAGGTGGAATGGATAAGTTACCACCCGATGCACTTGAATCGTTGAGCAAGGTAATTGAGGAATTAAAATAACTATAAACGATGAACTATAAATGATGAATGATGAATTTTGGTAGAAAACAGTCATTAAGAATTTGTGATGGGTATCATAACTTATAATCAATAATATTTTTTCTATTAATCAATATATAAATTATCGGTAAGAAATCCTTATTGCTCTAGTGTGATAGGGCAATAGGGCAGTAGTTCTAATTTTGTGGGGGATTTATGTCTTTGATCAACACACATCGGGATCTGAAAGTATATCAATTGTCTTTTAAAACATCCATGGAGCTTTACGAAATATCAAAGCGTTTTCCAAGAAATGAACAGTTCTCACTAATTGCTCAGATCAGACGATCATCACGCTCTATCAGCAGTAATATTGCTGAAGCATTCAGAAAAAGAAAATATCCAAAATTCTTTGCATCCAAATTAAGTGACAGCGAAGCGGAAGCTGCAGAAACTCAAAACTGGCTTGATTATGCGTTTCAATGTAAGTTTATAAACGAATTTGAACATAAAGACCTGAATGAAAAATATAATAAAATCATCGGAATGCTGGTAAACATGAGATTATCGGCACATCGATGGCAAGTAGGTTAACATATCCACCCTATTGCTCTACCACCCTATTGCTCTATCGCCCTATTGCTCTCTTGTATTATCACTTCAGCAAAAGCATTTTCCTTGTATCAACCACAACATTATCCACCCGCATCACACACAAATAAACCCCTGTTGCCAAATGGGAAGCGTTCCAAATGATCTCATATCTTCCTGCGTCAATATGGCCATTAATCAGTTGTTCGATTAAAGCTCCCCGCATATTATAAACACTAATATTCATATTGCTGACAGCTGATAGCTCATAGCTGATAGCTGTTCCAGGGTTAAACGGATTTGGATAATTTTGAAATAAACGATGCTCCGTTGGGATCATGATCTCGTCTTGAATAGCCAATCCATACTCTACAAATTGAAAAAATTCCCTCATGATGGCGTTGCGGTTTGATTCGGGGTATACCGTTTCAAAGGGAAATCCCAATACCATAACCTTACCCTCAGTACTGCCTCCGGGAAAAACACCTTGATAAACGATCCCTGCCGCCCCGGCGTTACAAGCGGTATAGGTCAAGAAAGTCCCGGCATCATTCAAAGGCCTGATCACATCGGGATATCGGACATTGTAGGTTCCATGAGTCCCGTTATCAAAAGAGAAAGATGTAAGATCAGAAAAAATGGTGTCGCCTGTAGCTTGCACATTGTAGTAGGTTCCGCTTGCGTTATTGGGGGCATCCTGTGCATAAGCCATATGCAAATAATCATGGCAAAATGCTTTATCTGCAACACTTCCCTTATAATCCAGATCCCAAGCGATCTCAGCACCTGAAACAAAGAGATTCCCGCCATTTTTTAAATAATCTTCTATAATATCCTGTTCTTCATTATTGAAGGTTTCATCCACTGTACTTTCTTCTCCCAGGATATAGATCAAAGATGAATAAAATGGGAAACTTAAAAGACCGTCCCTCAAGGCCTCATTGGTTCCGGAAACCAATGTATAGCCAAGATCCAGAACTGCCCTTGCATGCTGACGAATAAAATCCAAACTGTTCCCGGCCGTAAGTCGGTCAAAACCGTTTACGATCAATACCGGGTCTTCGACCGTGCTTACTGAGATCGCAAGCACTTCGGATAATGGCCCAATTCCGGCACCGTTCATACCCGCTATTTTCATATAGTAACAACTGTCCGCGTTCAGATCATGAATACTCATATCCATGCTGTCGCAATATGAACTATCGGAAAAACTTATACCGTCAAATCCATAAACGACCAGAAAAGAATCAATTTCTGAATTGTATGCTGTTTTTATACTGATACTTTTCCAAGTATCTGAAGGAAGTAATGCAAACGAAGCGATCTTTTCGGGAAGAGCCGGCATATAGGTATTGAAATACCAGGGAGCTGTCCAAAGTTCTTCTCCATGTATACGAACTTTCCAGTAATAGCGTGTTTGAACACTTAAGAATGTTTCACAAAGAAAGCTATTTGTGTCAATGTGTGTAAAATGATAAAGAGTATCAGTAAAAGTATTATTGCCGGAGATCAGTAATTCAAATTCTTTGCCCTGAACATGTTGCCAGGAAAATTCAGGCTGCTGTGTAACATTTCTTGCACCATTCACCGGTGTTTGCAAACGTGCAACTGTACTGGTCGTGTCAGAGAAATACATTTGAAAATCTTCAACAAGTTGAACAGTATCGATGCTGCCGTTATTAAAGTGCAGGGTCATATTTTGAGCATATGCGGTAGACAACATAGAGATGATCAACAGAATAAAAATGATCGATTTTTTCATTAGTATCCCCTAATACCTATAGCGCGGTAGTCGCATAATACCGTTTTCATTGCTAAGCAATTTATACAGTACTGTATCTTTCAGAATATCATATGCGCTCATGGGCTCACCATCTACCCGGACGATTGAATTCAACAATCGGATACCGTGACTGTAATCGACATACCAATCGACATGTCCCATATAGAGGGGTTGAATGCGTACACCCGTCAGATAATGCCAACCGTAAATTGCAACATATCCCGGCTTGGTCTTGATACCATTGCAAATTACAACATCTTTTTTAATACCGGCAATAAGCTCATGGATCTCTCCACCCAGCACTTCCCTTGCGGCATTGATATCGGTATTATGCTCAATGAATTTATAAACTTGTGAATTACTATCTGCTACCGGATAATAAGGGATCGGATCCAGATGTACAGTCGCATGCTGCCATATATCATCGCAAAGTTTTGTGGTTGTTAAAATACACCCATATGCATCCGCGATCTTCTGAGCTGTTGAGGGACCCATGGGAATACGACAATAATCTTCGTTCGTACCAATGGAAAGATAATCGGTCATTACATCATATTCCACAGTATGATTTGTACCGTTAACATCTTTAAAGATAGAAGTAAGCGTAATAAAATTGCGTGAGATATCCGGAATATTCCCATTTAAAAATTCTGTAAGGATATACGGTTCGCGTTGTTGAAAAGTAGTGCCCAGAATATCTTCCATAAATTCCGAACCACTCCGCGCTCCTTCCTGTCGATCAGGTAAAGTAACCGGTGAGATATCAATATGATCAATATCAGCTTGACGAAATGTACTGATCAATCCGCTGTGATGAATAAGCACCTCTTCCCCACTGACTTCAAGGGCGTCAATATCAGCCAAGCGTATGTGCTTGATACCGGTCACAGTATGAAAACTCAGTGCGGCATTGGATAAAGAATCCAATTCTGAAAAGCGGATCTGATCAAGCGATCCCAAATCATATTCTTTACGTTCGGCATCACTTTCAACAACTAGGGTTTGGCTTACTCCCAGTGAGAAAAGCAAGACACAGATCAACAAAGTTCGCAGTATCTTCATAGTAATTCCTAATTAAATTGAATTCACTTAAATATACCTTCACATAGAATTCTACCCAAGTATTTATCTAATAAATGTAATTGACATCACAAGATTGTTTTCGCTAAGATATTTATATACAATAATTATAAACGATAAACGAAACCTGAAATTCAATTCATAGTTCAGTGTTCATCGTTGATAACACCTCATTGCCATACAAAGATCATTAATTTGTAATTTATTTGGAGAAATAATAAGATTATTTATAAATACGTTTCGCTCTCAAATGCAGCCCCCAGCCCAGAGAAAAGGCACCTTCGGTAATTGTATTATCTTCATGAGAATAGGCTAGCATTTTCGTGCCTTTACCGGCACAGATCATCCAATTAAAAACATCGGTCGGTTCAAGTATTTCTTCACCGGCAACATGCAATAATGAAAAATAAATATCATTTTGTTGTTTCCTTTCGTTTGCTACAACCGTGATCTCCGGATGGTATAGATCACCCTCATCTGTGATCAAAAAAGGAAAACGCTGTCCACTTTTTATTTCATCGGGATAATGCTGAAGATAGATCAAAAATGATAAAACATGGTGTACCGGCTTGGGGGTTTCCAGAATGTGAAACCCGCTATAGTGAATAATGCCATCATAGACATCTTCACGATAATATTGCTGTAGATCTTTATTGCTAATATCCTTCATTAGCGAATCCATATGCGATAGTGTATTGTCGGTATAATAATAATACCAATTGTCAATTTTGTAGATCTTGTTAAAACCACCTACAGTAAAAGCGTGATAAATGATCTCCGTGACATTTTCATCAATTTGATTCTCTATCACTTCCACGCCGGCACAATGCAGGCCCAGAAGTGTAACTTTAAAAAAGAGTGTATCGGATGCCCCAAGGATCCCGATAACGAGAACAAGTGTTAGAATAATAGGTGTTTTTTTCATCGGTTTATAAGTGAACTAATCCTGTTGCGATCAAGAGATAGATCAGAATTCCAAAAATATCAATACTGGTCGTTACAAAGGGACCGGTGGCAATAGCCGGATCGATTTTCATTTTATTTAATACAAGCGGTGCAATCGTTCCCATGAATGTTGCAATGGTCATCGCAATGGTAATACCTAAAAAGATCGCAATACTAAGCTCAATACAGTTTATCAGAGAATAATCATATCCGCTGCTATGAAAAATAAATGTCATTAAAAAAGCGATCCCACCCAAACTGACACCATAAATAAACCCCAGTATTAATCCAATTTTAAGTTCCTTGAAGATAATTTTTCTTGTGGTATTCGGATTCACACGACCACTCAGAAGTCCTCGCGTAATAATGGTAGAACTTTGAGTTCCGATATTTCCCCCCATTCCCGCAATGATAGGAATAAATGACATCAAAATAATAAAGCTACTAAGCAGGTTATGGAACATACCGATAACAAGTGCCGCGATCAAACCACCTATATAGGTAGCCAACAGCCATGGAAAACGTTTTTTGGTAGTTTCCCAAGTAGATTTCAGGATAATGTCCGTATCGCGCCCTAAACCCGCCATTTGAAGCAAATCTTCCGTGGCCTCTTCCCGTAATACATCAATAATATCATCGACTGTGACCACACCGATCAATTTATTTTCATCATCAACGACCGGAACGGCAATAAAATTATAACGGGAGGCAATACGCGCCACTTCTTCCTGATCCGTTTCCGGTGGAATACTGATCACATCTTCAACCATAATATCGGATAGTTTCTTTTGGGGATCATTAAGAATAAGTTGCCGCAAGGAAACCACACCGATAAGATGTGAGCGCTCATCGGTGACGTAAATATAAAAGACCATCTCGGTATCAACGCTTTTTTGAATTTCTTCCGTGGCCTGCACAACGGTATAATCTTCAAATAAATGAAAAACTTCCGGGTTCATAATACCACCGGCTGTATCTTCGGCATATCTCATTAGAGCTTCTACTTCGCGTGATTCATCATCTTTCATCAGCTTCAGAAGTTCCTGTTGTTCCTCCTCCGGCAATAAGTGCAAAATATCAGATTCATCATCATAATCCATTTCGCGGAAAATGTGAATAATATCATCCTTTTTTAGAGATTGCAGGATCTCAACGATGATATTATCATCTACTTCAGATAATACTTCAGCTTTTTGTTCATTTGTTTTGATCAGAGAAAAGAAATACAAACGCTCATGCTGCGTAAAAGAACGAAATAATAAAGCAAGGTCAGCCGGGTGGGTCTTATCAATAATATTGACAAGGTTTATTTTAGCACCGCGACGGTGCAATTTCCGGTAGGTATCTACAAGTAGGATCACTTCATTATTTCTCATGGGCCACTCCTTCCTTCGCATCTCTTCGTCTACGGTGAACATGTACATTCTTTTGAACACTTACAACACCCAATATCAGTAATATCAATCCGAATATCACAATAACCCATGGGGCAAAAACACGACCGTAAATAATACTCTCACGAATTTGCGGAGCATTAATATTGACAAGTACCAGTATATTGAAAATACTGTGAATTATAATACCGGGAATAATGGAATAAAAAGAATAAGCCAAATAACCTAAAATTATTCCTGCAAGAAAAACCGCAGGTGCGCTCTTGAAACTTAAGTGTGCTATCGTAAAAACCAAAGCCTGTAGAATAATGGCTATAACGGGTGATATCTTGTTTCTCAGCATGATCCGAAGAAAATAACCACGAAAAACAGCTTCTTCAACGACAGGCGTTATGATCGCTACAACGGAAATGATCAAAAGATAATTTAATGGATATAGAACCTTCAGATCATTATTGATAAAAGCTTCACTTCCATATAATAATTCAAGCAAATATTGGACAAACTCGATCACGATGAACATACCGATCGCAATAAAAAGGATATCTTTAAGAGCTATAAGGGAAACGGAGCGTAAACGGAATGCGTGCTTTACTGATTTTCCATTACCGATCACATACAATAACAGGGGTAACAGCAATAATAACTCAAAGATTCCCAGGATTATATAACGGACGGCTTGAGGCGTATTGCCCATTAATGCATCGTTATAATAAAACCCAAAAATAAGAATAAAGTAAGCGATCAAGCTCATGAACAATATCAATAAAGCCGTTTTGTAATTATAGTACTGGGACATAGTAGAATCTCCTACATGATGATCTCATTCTTTTGGTTAAATTTTTTCATTTCACCATCGATAATGATATTACTGACCCCTCTGAACCAAATGGATTCAAAATAGGGATTATGTACCGTTACATTTTCAATTTTCTCCATCAGTATCTGAGACTCGGGGTGTTTATCGTGAGACCAGTCAAACGGAGGTGTTTTCATATATTTACTGCTGTCGCTAAGGACATAAAATTCTTTTTCCCGTTCATCGGCAATACGAAGAGCCGAGTGGGTTCCGATCTTGTTAATAAAGCCGCGATACCAGTACCAATCTGTTCCAACAAGGACAATATCGCAACGGGAGATCGCTAATTCCATAGCTGCATCGGTATACAGGGAGACCGGGATACCCGCCCGTCCAAGGAATTTTGCCAAAGACAAGCCCTCACCTACCGGGCGAGCTTCAGTGAGGATCACTTCAAATCGTTTTCCTGTCTTTGCCGCTTCCATGATAGCTTTTCTAACCACAGAACTGTGGGAAAAAGTAAATATCTTGGAACCGTCTTTGATCAATTTGTTTATTGTTGTTTCAACTGTTTTATCGTTATTCGCTTTGATGGTATCGCCATATTCCTGCAGTATATTCGGAATTTTTTTACCTGATTTTATTTCTTTAAGGATATATGCCTGAAGATGCGGAAAGATCGCGATCAAGGGGTGGGCTGCCTGAGCTTCTTGATAGATATAATCCAGGGATTCCTTTTGCGCATCGGGCGAAAGTTCATTATTCTCGGTAAAATACCGGTTCAAAATATGAATGTATTTGAAAAGAATGGTCGTTGCTCCGGCTTCCTGTTCCAGGAGCATGGCCTCGAATTCGGGATAATTGATCATCATATTAAATTTCCTCCCGCGGCATGGCAACCGCCGATTTGTTACGATCGCGAATTAAAACGGATTGCAGGTCAAAAAGTCGTTTGAACATCGGGATCTGCATATCCATTTTTAACAGTGACTTCTTTGCTCTATCAAATTCTCCTTTACGTCTGCTTAGTTCGGCAATATAATAATAGATCATTGAAGTCTCTTTTTCATCCAGACCACCCATAAGCAAGGCTTTGGCAAAATAGACGATCGCCTTTTCGCGAAATTCTGAAGTCCGGGCTTCATTTTTATCATCATCATACAACCAGGACATTCTCAAATAGGTGTCGGCAAAGACCATAGGCAGGGCCTTTACTTCTCCCAGCATATAAAGATAGTGTTCAAAAAGCTCTAAAGTCGTCGGATTCGTGTCCGTGAATCGTTGCCGATATGCATTGGATTCCACTACATCCTGTACTTCTTCGATCTTATTCGGGATCTGTTTGAAGTTGTGCGTTATATAGAAACAATTGTGACAAAAAACCAACCAGGTATCCAGAATATCATCATCCAGCGTACGTATTCTGAAGTCACTTTCAACCATATCTACGGTATAAAGTTCCTCCGCGGGATGATTGTTCACCGGCTTACCGCAAATGGGACAAAGAACAAACGCTTGTCGTTCTTCTTCCTGCTCCAAGTTGGTATTTTCAAATTCACGGTCTGTCATTTATTTTCCTTAGAAAGGCAGTTCTTCTTCATTTTCGGGCATAGTCGGTTCCGGTTCCGATGCCTTCACCGGAGCAGGACGATTATTTTCCTGCTTGGGTGCGTAAACACCGCCGGCATCCGGCTGTTGAGCACGATCCAACAGCATTGCGGTATCAACCATAACTTCGGTGGTATAGTGTGTTGCGCTATTATTTTTATCTTGCCATTTTCTTGTGCGCAAACGACCGTCAATATATACCAAACGACCCTTTGTGAAAAAATTACCGATATATTCAGCAGTTTTGCCAAACGCCACACAGCGATGCCATTCAGCGGAATCCTGATATTCACCACTTTGGTTCTTATATGTTTCGTTGGTCGCAACCGAGAAATTGGTCACAGCCGTACCGCTGGGAGTTGCCCTTTGCTCGGGATTTTGTCCCAAACGGCCAACCAATATCACTTTGTTCATTGAATTCTTATGCATTTTATTCTCCCTGAAATAATTTTAAGATTTTTTCGGCATCCACTTCCCTGCCATAGATCAACGCATAAACCGTTTTTTGTTGATGCTTTGCCAGGATGGTCTGGTAGACTATTTCATTTGCCTCAATACCATTAACAGGATGCTCCGGATGTTGTCCCGCTCTGATCGTGATTTCTTCGCCTTTATAATTTGGCGGAATAGCATAGGGATGCGACATATCCGGAAAACGAACTCCCAGATCATTGTTGTTATGTCCCCGTAAAGGATTCAGACCGGATAAATTGATATGATCACAAACTGCAAACAGATCATCTTCCGACAGATCTTCCGAGAACATTGTCAACAGAAGTGTATCCCCACATGCTGCGGTTTCCTCAGCACTAAGATGTTCATTAAGGGAACGGAAATTCCAAGCGGATGGTAATTTTTCCGGCCTTTCTATTCCCGACATATCTATCCAATTCTTCAATTCATGCTCCTTGGCCCAAAAATTCCTGTCCCGATACGCAAAAAGGTGCTTCCCTCTTCCAGTGCGATCCGGTAATCGTGGGTCATGCCCATGGACAGCTCATTCATTTTCAAATGATCCGTTTCAAGAGCTTTATTATCATTTGCCAGTTGTTTCAATAGCGAAAATGAACTGCGTATGGTTTTTTCATCATCCGTAAAAGCTGCCATACCCATAAGTCCGTGTACTTCCAGCCCTTTGAACTCTCTGACCTTTTTAACAAAGGATGAAAGCTCATCCGGCATTATACCGGACTTATTTTCTTCACCGGAAATATTCACCTCGATGAGGCATTTTATCCGATGTTCGCTGTTTGCAATTAATTTAGCAAGTTTCTCTGTCTGCAAACTATGAAGCCAATCAAAATTCTGCAAGCATTTATTTGCTTTGTTTGTTTGCAAATATCCGATAAAGTGACGCTTGATCCCATTAAAGGGTTCAATACTGAATTTATTCAATGCGTCTTGTATCCTGTTCTCACCGATATCCGTAATTCCGGCTTCTTCGGCTGCCAACATTTTTTCAATTGATTGCTTTTTACTGACAGCTACGATCCGCACCTTTTCGGGATGCGGACTATAGCGTTGAACATCTTGTCTGATAACTTCGAGTCTTGTTTTAATCATTTAGAAGATGTTTAGAGGTTTAGGAGTTTAAAGGTTTAGAATAGTTCTCATTTATACTAAACTCTTAACCCTAAACTTCTAAACTGTTTTATTCACTTTTCATTTCCTGCAATTCGTCTTCTTTTTCATCCGATTCCATGACATAGCGAATAGCGGAAATTTGATCTCGTTCATGCAGGTTGATCAACCGGACTCCCTGCGTATTTCGTGAGAGCGTGTTGATGCGGTTAATATGCTGACGTATAAGTAAACCGGCGGTTGTAATGATCATCAGATCATCAGTATCAACCACTTCTTTCAGAGCAACCATTTGCCCGACTTTATCGGTGGTCTTAATGGTGATCACACCTTTACCGCCACGGTTGGTAATACGGTAATCCATAATATCCGAACGTTTCCCATAGCCATTCTCACTTACGGCAAGAACAGTAGCACCTTCGCGTTTAACTACGACCATATCGACAACAGCATCATCTTTACCACCAAGGGTTACACCACGAACACCCGTTGCCGAACGACCCATGTTACGAACATGCATTTCATTAAAGCGGATCGCTTTACCTTTGCGTGTACCAAGAATGATATCTTGTTCGCCATTGGTAATATCAACACCAATAATGTCATCACCATCCTGCAAATTAACGGCAATAATACCGGTGCGGCGTGGACGGCTGTAAGCATCAAGTTTTGTTTTCTTGATCGTGCCGTTCCTGGTTGCAACGACTACGTATTTATCTTCTGAGAATTCACGAACATTCAGGAAAGCGCGGACTTTTTCGTCTTTTTCGCATTCCAGCAAGTTCACAATGGCACGTCCACGGGTCGCCCGTCCGGCTTGCGGTAATTCATGAACTTTCAGCCAGTAAACCTTACCGAAAGAAGTGAAGAACATCAGGTAATCATGTGTAGATGCAATGAATAGATTTTCGATAAAATCGTCGTCTTTAGCGGTTGCACCTTTTTTACCCACACCACCACGGCGCTGTGCATGGTAGACATTGACCGGTGTGCGTTTAATGAAACCATTATGAGTGATCGTAATAGCCATTTCTTCGTCAGCGATCATATCTTCAACCGAAAAATCACCGGCATCGGCTACGATCTCTGTGCGACGTTCATCGCTGTATCTTTCTTGGATCTCGCGAGTTTCTTCAATAAGAATTTCCATGCGTTTTTTATGATTATCGAGGATGAATTTCAGCTTCTCTATCTGTTTGAGAATATCAATGTATTCCTGAGTGATTTTTTCGCGTTCCAATCCGGTTAGTCTTTGTAATTTCATGTCCAGAATAGCTTGTGCCTGGATCTCTGAAAACTCAAATCTCTGTATCAACGCCAGTCTGGCCATATTGGCAGAAGCGGATTTCTTGATAAGTTCGATCACTTCGTCAATATTATCCAATGCGATCTTAAAACCTTCCAATATATGCGCCCGGGCATCAGCTTTTTTCAATTCAAATCGTGTCCGGCGTATAATAATATTATAGCGGTAATCAATGAATAACTGTAACATGTCTTTCAATCCAAGCACCCGGGGAATTCCTTCCACAAGAGCGATCATATTAATACCGAAAGTGTTTTGTAAATTCGTGTGTTTATAAAGATTATTCAACACAACTTGAGGCTCAAAATCGCGTTTGAGCTCAACTACGATACGGATACCTTCTTTGTCGGATTCATCGCGCAGGTCACTGATACCTTCCAATACTTTGCTGTGTACCAGTTCAGCAATACGTTCGACAAGATTGCTTTTGTTGATCTGGTACGGGATCTCGGTAAATACGATCTGCTCACGATTATTCCGGATCTGTTCGACATTTGCACGAGCACGTAAAGTGATCTTGCCTTGACCCGTATTATAAGCAGAGACTAAGCCCTGTGAACCGTAAGCCAATGCACCGGTCGGAAAATCGGGGCCTGTTATGTGCTCCATTAATTCTTGAGTTGTGATCTCGGGATTTTCAACAGTAGCACAGACAGCATTACAAACTTCATTGATATTATGCGGCGGAATATTAGTTGCCATACCAACAGCAATACCGGTAGCGCCGTTTATTAACAAATAAGGTATTCTGCTGGGAAGCACGGTAGGTTCTTCCATAGATTCATCGAAGTTCGGGACAAAATCCACGGTTTCTTTATCGATATCCGCAAGTATCTCATCTGCCAAACGGGACATGCGAGCTTCCGTATAACGCATAGCTGCCGGACTATCGCCGTCGATGGAACCAAAGTTTCCTTGACCGTCAACGATCAAATACCTCATGGCAAAATTTTGTGCAAGACGGGCCATGGCATTATAGACCGAACCATCGCCATGCGGGTGATATTTACCCAAAACATCACCGACGATACGCGCGGATTTTTTAGAAGGTTTATTATATTGCACTCCCAGCTCGTACATTCCGTAAAGGATTCGACGATGAACAGGTTTCAAACCGTCACGAATATCCGGCAATGCACGAGACACGATCACAGACATGGAATAATCAAGATAGCAATTCTGTAATTCTTCTTCTATATTGATCGGGATAATTTTTTCGTTAGCCAATGTTTCCTCACTTTTCTAAATATCTGTCAGTTGACAGATCGATTATACATCCAAATTCTTAACATATTTTGCGTTTGCTTCAATGAAGTTACGGCGCGCTTCTACATTTTCACCCATTAGGACCGAGAACATATGGTCTGCAGTCGTGGCATCGTCAAGTGTGACCAGACGCACGGTCCGGGATTCCGGATCCATCGTAGTACTCCAAAGTTGATCGGGGTTCATTTCTCCAAGACCTTTATATCGCGAAATGTTGATCTTACTTGAACGTTCTTTTTTCATACGCGCGGATAGCATTTCCATTTCATTATCATCGTACGCATAGCGCTCCACTTTCCCCTGCTTTAGACGATAAAGAGGGGGCTGGGCAATATAAACATGCCCAAACTGCAGAAGATCGCGCATTTGGCGGAAAAAGAAGGTTAAGAGCAGTGTACGAATGTGAGCACCATCCACATCGGCATCGGTCATGATGATAATTTTGTGGTAACGGATCTTTTCCACATCGAAATCATCACGAAGCCCACCACCGATGGCAGTGAACAGGGCTTGGATCTCTTTACTCTGTAGAATTCTGTCGTAACGTGCTTTTTCAACATTCAGGATCTTTCCTCGCAGGGGAAGAATTGCCTGAAAACGACGATCGCGGCCTTGTTTGGCCGAACCACCTGCCGAATCTCCCTCAACGATGTATAATTCGCAATGTGCGGGGTCTTTGATCGAACAATCGGCCAGCTTTCCTGGAAGTCCACTAATCTCCAAAGCATTTTTACGACGAGTTAACTCACGGGCTGTTCTTGCAGCTTCGCGTGCTTTAGCGGCCATCATTGATTTTTCAATGACCTTTTTTGCTACACTTGGATTTGTTTCAAAAAACTCATTCAAGTTTTCCATGATAATACTGTCCACAATACCTTTGACCTCACCGTTCCCAAGCTTGGTCTTGGTTTGACCCTCAAACTGAGGTTCGGGAACTTTTACTGAAAGAACAGCTGTAATACCTTCACGGGTATCTTCACCACTAAGCGAAAAATTGCCTTTTTTAAAGGTTTTGAACAAATTGTTCTTTTGAGCATAATTGTTCAGTGAACGGGTCAATGCCGTTCTTGCGCCGGTAAGGTGAGTTCCACCTTCGATGGTATTGATACAGTTTACATAGGAGAAAAAATTTTCGTTATATGTATCATTGTACTGAAAGGCAAATTCAACACCAATCTTATCACGTTCACTTTCCATATAAATCGGTTTAGGGTGCAAAGCGTTTCGGGCTTCGTTCAAATACTCAACAAATTCCCTAATACCGCCTTTATAGTGAAATATATCTTCGGCGTCATTTCTTTCGTCTTTCAATACGATATGGACATCTTTGTTCAGGAATGCCAGTTCGCGCAGACGATCGCGCAGAACATTATAATCAAAAACCAATTCCGTAAAAATGGTGTCATCAGGCGTAAAAGTAACGGTGGTACCCGTATTCTTAGATTTGCCTTTTTCGACTAACTTGCTTGTGGGATCTCCACAAGAATATTCTTGCTCGTATATTTTGTTATTACGGGATATCTGAACTTTTACATGCTTTGATAAAGCGTTCACAACAGAGACACCCACTCCGTGAAGTCCACCGGATACTTTGTAAGAACCCTTGTCAAACTTACCACCGGCATGAAGCATGGTCATAATGACCTCAACACCTGGCTTCTTTTCTGTTGGGTGCAAGTCTACCGGCATACCACGCCCGTCATCTTCCACACTTACGCTATTGTCTTTATGGACCGTGACAGTGATCTTATCGCAATATCCCGCCAAAGCCTCATCAATTGAATTATCAACTACTTCATATACCAAATGATGCAAACCGCGCTTTCCGGTATCACCGATATACATTGCAGGGCGTTTTCGAACGGCTTCCAGCCCCTGCAACACCTTGATCTTATCCGATTTGTAATCGCTTGTACTACTACTGTACATATATCTCCTTGCTAATGGTTACGAGTGATATTTCCACTGCTTACTGAAACCGGATATCAAAGATGATACCCTGCCCGAATCGGTCATCGATCTTTTTCAGTATCTGTGGTTTCTGCATGCTCAATTCCTGACGCCAGGTGCTGCTCTTAACACTGACGTACAGCACTCCTTTTACAACTTTTACAGGTACCGATACCTGCGCAACGACTTCGCCCACAACCGTATTCCATTCACGAAATACTTCGTATTCCTGCATGGCCTTTTTGCCCAAAATACGGGTTACAATTCTGTCTACGGTTGAGCTGATTTTTTTCATGCCCAAATATACTAATATTTATACTATTAAGCCATTGTTATATACATTAATTATTAGAAAAAGTCAGATAATGGAGGCACTTTTCAAGCCGTAATAATATCATTTTTTTTGCAATTTTCAAAACCGAAAATGAAAAAGCATTTTTTCTTTACATTTATAAGCCCTATATTTTGCAGAACGGTAACGAAGGTGGTAAATTTGCTGCAGAATCCGGATAAAATATTTGATGTTGATTCTCCCGTTATTCAAGAATTGATCAAGGAACGTAATTGGAATAAATTGGTCGATAAAAATAAGGTCGTAAGAATATTTAATTACGTAAAAAATGACATTGTTTTCGGCTTTTCCAAAAAACCATTGCTTTCGGCATCTCAAGTACTTAATGAGGGACGCGGATATGCGCTGACAAAAAGCATTTTACTTAAAACTTTATTGGATGCCAGCGGGATACTGTGTCGTTTTCACGCTTTTCGGGTAAATAAAAATCTCTACCAGAGCTTGACAAGCTCCCTGAATTATAATATGCTCCCGAATCATCTTATTAGTGCCTGGATCGAGGTTTTTTACGAGAACCAATGGCTTGTTGCAGACGGAGTGTTGCTTGACACCACCTATTTTGAAAACC
>JAYEJI010000014.1:0-21059 GCA_034660515.1 Fidelibacterota bacterium | reverse complement strand
TCTAGTTGCATACTTCCAATAGTGACATCTCTGGCATTTCGAGTGATAAGTGCGACAATTGCCATTAAACTGGGTCCAATAACCGCTGCAAATTTTCCAAGCAAGTTGAAAAAACCATAAAATTCAGCCGATTTATTCGCGGGAATGATCCTGGAATATAAACTCCGGCTGATCGCCTGGATACCACCTTGAAATAGTCCGACAGCAACAGCTAAAGCATAAAAATGCCATACCTGGCTCATAAAGAAACCGATCAAAGTAATAACGGCATATGCAATAATTCCAACATACAGGGATTGTTTTGCGCCGATTTTCTTTGCTAACAAGCCATATAATAATGCTCCACCAAATGCCACAAACTGCACTATCAACAATGCAACGATCAATGCTGAGGATGGAAATTCCAATGCCATTCCAATTGAGATCGCCATACGAATAATGGTATCTACACCGTCGATATAAAACCAGTATGCAAGTAGAAACATTCCTACTACTTTTAGATGTCGTATTTCCTTAAAGGTTGTGATCAATTGCAGCCATCCGGCTTTTATTGTTTGAAAGATCCCCATACTTTCTTTTTCGAACTTGGGTTCTTTTACAACCAAGAAAATAGGAATCGAAAACAGTGCCCACCATACAGCAACGGACAGGAAGGAGATCTTTATTGCGGTTGCCCCGTCTGCAATCCCAAACATCTCGGGTTTTAAATACATCATAACATTTACCAGGAACAACAAGCCACCCCCGATATAGCCCATTGCAAATCCCAGAGATGAAACATGATCTACTTTTTTTTCTGATGCGACGCCGGGTAACAGCGAATCATAAAAGATATTAGCACCGGAAAAACCGATGGTAGCAGCCACATACATAAATACAGCTATTTGCCATTGTCCCTGATGGATCATATACAAGCCACCGGTCATGATAATACCGATAAAAGCAAAGGTAAATAAAAATTTCTTCTTAGCACTTCCCTTGTCCGCAATAGCGCCGAGAAACGGTGCCAATAATGCAACGACCAAGGATGCAATTGAATTCGCAAATCCCAGACGTGCGGTTGTGTCCACATTGGCAACGCCGGAACTCCAATACTGAGAAAAGAAAATGGGAAAAAATCCCGCCATTACAGTCGTAGCAAAGGCAGAATTTGCCCAATCATACATAGCCCACGACCAAATTGATTTCTTTTGATCTAACATAATTCCCTCCTTTTTACAATTGACAGTTGATAAAGGACAATTGACAATTATAATATTATTAACTTATTTGCTTCTTGATTTCCTGTGTACAAGCTTATTTGCTTTTTAAAATGTATTCTTCCAGTGGAAGATAGGCTAATTTACCATGTCGATGACAAGATTCATACCAAATTATCTTATCAATAGTAAATACATTCTCTTCAAGATTGATATCATAATACGATGAGATAAGATCATCATGTAACTTGTGTTTTACTCTTCCCAAAGTAATGTGGGGTGAAAATCGTTTTCCGGTATCATCAAAATCCATAGCAATAAATGCTGTATTCAGTTCATCTGAAAGTTTGTAAACAATATAGGGATTCTTCTGCATGCCAGCCCAAAGAATGCGCGGTTCACCTTCTTTTGGAAATTGTCCGAGTCCCTTTAGTTGCAATTGAAAAGGTTTGATATTGGAAACGATCCGCTTGAATTCACTTCTTACATTATCTAGTAACCATTCCGGGGTATCTCCAAGAAATTTCAATGTGATATGCATAAGTTTCGGATCTATCCATTTAATTCCATCCGAAACAGGTTCGAGTAGACTCTGTATCTTCCCCAGTTGTTCTTTAACAGTATCCGGAAGTGCGATAGCTATAAAAGTCCGTTTGTCTGCCATTGGATATCCTCTTTTATTTATTTCTCATTTAATAAAGTCAGTCGAACACGATTCAGAGCGGCGCGTGCCGCGTATTCTTTGTTTTTCCTTCGTCCGCGGTCGAAATTTATTTTTTGAATATGAATGCTATTTTTAAATGTAACGGCAAAATAGACCAATCCGACAGGTTTACCGGGCGTCGCGCCATCAGGGCCTGCTATCCCGCTGACTCCGATGGCGATATCCGCTCCGGTTTTATTCTTTAATCCTATTGCCATTGCTTCAACGGTTTCCGGACTTACCGCACCATGCCCGGAAATGATCGCTGGATCAACCCCAAGTTCACGGGACTTGGCTTTATTGCTGTATACAACAAATCCTTCTTTGAAAACGCTAGAGGAACCCGGAATATTGGTGATCATATCTGCTATCAATCCCCCGGTACACGATTCAGCTACGGAAATGATCAATTCTCTATCTTTACATATATTTACGATCAATTCGGCCATTGATTCTCCTTTGAGAGAATAAATAGCATCTCCTAAAAGAACTTGTATTTTTTTCTGAGCTTTCTCAAGTTTGTCTTTATTCTTTCCACTCAAGCGAATGGTAATACCGCGCACAGAGGGGTAATATCCAATGTTCATATCACTTTCAATTTTAGGGATATTTTTCATGATCCTGTCCGCGATCTCCGATTCCGGTAATCCGAAAGTATTGATCTGTAATTCATTCGATATGACTACGGAATCTTTTGCCAATTCCGGTAAAATGCTGTCTTTCATCATGCTTTGCATCTCATAGGGCACACCTGGCATGATAAAAAATGATCTCTCATTTTTCCTGAATATCATACCGCTGGCCGTTCCCATTTTATTTATAATGCGTTCGGCATTATTGGGAAAAACAGCTTGTTCTCGATTTCTTTCTGAGGGAGTCCTTCCCCGTCGTGTAA
This sequence comes from Fidelibacterota bacterium, assembly GCA_034660515.1. Lineage (GTDB taxonomy): Bacteria > Fidelibacterota > Fidelibacteria > Fidelibacterales > Fidelibacteraceae > M50B103. The sequence continues at coordinate 18,262 of JAYEJI010000014.1, read as the reverse complement.
AAAATGCTTCAACTTCTTTGTAGGCTTCTTCCGAAAATTCCAATACTCCACCAAAATAAGAGGTGATCACCGCTTTTGTCCGGTCATCTTCCGTAGGACCCAAACCACCGGTAATAAATATATAATCCGTATCCGCCTCTACACTATCCAAAGCCCTGAAAATAGAATGTTTTTCATCTGCAATAACAAGATGTTTAATAACCTTTATGCCAATGTTCTTCAATTCTTTACTCATCCAGGTGGCATTGCTGTTCAGCGTATGACCAGCTAAAAGTTCATCACCAATATTGATTATTTCAGCTTTAGTGTGTATTGAATTATTCATGAGATGTAATTTATGTAATAATTGACAATTGACAAAGGAGAATTGATAATTACGTGAATCGTAAAACGTGAGACGTGAAAAGAAGGTTTAAAGATTAAAGAGTTGAAGGTTGAAAAATTGAACAGTTGAAGTTCTTAACAACTCGACATATTTATCGTTTATCGTTTATCGTTTAAAAAAACAGTTTCCATACGGCAAAAGTGATCAACCATGCGGGGATCGCAGCCAATACATCATCAAACATAATACCTGTCGCTCCCGGGATCTTTTCCGCTTTGCTTATCAACCAGGGTTTTGTTATATCAAAAACACGAAAGAGAGCAAAAGCGATCAAAACAAGCCAAATATTATCTTTGGGTATAGCTATCAATGAGAGCCACATGCCTGCAGCTTCATCCATAACGAACCATTTGGGATCCTTAATGTCTTTATGCTTCACCAGATCGTAACCGGAGAGTAATCCCAATAAAAGCAGTACAAAAAATATCTCAATATCCCATATCAATTTAATATCAAAATTCAGAGCAAGAACATAAGCCAGAGCTGCTGTTACAAGTGAAGCGACGGTTCCGGGGAAAAGCGGAAAGTATCCGATCCCTAAAAAGGATCCGATTGTATGGGATAACCAGCGTGATCTTGAAGTCTTCATAACTTTATATTAGTCCAATAAGGTTCAATCTATTTTAAATTTCTCTATCGTTAAAAGTAGGCAGTAAGCACTATGCAGTAGTCAGGAAAGATTCAAGAGACAAGAACCAATATCCAAGTTATTCTTAATTTATTCTACTCGTACGTTCTTACTCTCTCACACTCGTACACCCCCTCTTTTCAACCTTCGACTTTTCATCTTTTCGCCTTTTCAACTCTCGACTCTCAACTCTCGACTCTCAACTCTCGACTCTTTTACTCTTCAACTTCCCTTATTGATCTATGAAATTTTATGTAATAGTCAATACCTGTGCAAACGGTAAAAATCATTATAATGATCATCGTGATCAAAATAACCGGACCTGAAACAAGGTCGGCAAAAAAATTGTAAAGTTTATCCGGAATGGGCAGATCCATAATTGCCGGTATGCCCAATACAGCTCCGACAAATATCATTTGAACTACGGTCTTTGCTTTAGCGATATTGCTTGTTTTAAAACTTACCTCCAGCACTTTGGAACGTTTTCGTAAATAATTAACGAATATATCACGTGCAATTACCGGAAGGATCACCCAAAGTGGTAACAATGAGATGCGGTAAAAAGCAAACAGCATCAAAAAAACCAACACTTTATCCGCCATGGGATCCAATTCTTTGCCCAATTCGGTGACCATATCGAATTTTCTTGCAATAATGCCATCGATCAGGTCGGTTAGTGCAATAACAACATACATGATAAATAAGAAAATGGATGAAATAAAGCCCGGTTCCTGAAAATGCCTTATATAAAGCAGATACAGAGCTGCCGACATCACGATACGAAATAAGGTGAGAAGATTAGGCAGTTTTAAAATATCTCTATTCATTCGGGATCTCTATTCTACCCTCTATCGCACGGGCAAGAGTAGCTTCATCAGTGTACTCCAGATCACCGCCAATGGGGATACCCCGTGCAAGCCGTGTGATCTTGATGGGTTTGTCTTTAAGTAATCTGCTTAAATAAAATGAGGTCGTATCCCCTTCTACAGACGGATTTATTGCCAAAATGATCTCCTTAACGGGATCAAGGCGTTTCATTAGTGATGAAATGGCCAGATCATCGGGACCAATTCCGTCAAGAGGAGAGATCAATCCACCCAAAACATGATATTTACCGCGATAAGAGACTGATTTTTCGAGTGCGATCACATCCAAACTGTCTTCAACCACACAGATAATGCTTTCATCGCGTTTAGTATTTGCACAAATATCGCAAGGTGATTGCTCGGTAATATGGTTACAGACCGTACAATGTTCTATTTTATCTTTAAGATCAACGATCGCTTTAGCTATCTCCAGTATATCTTCCCGTTTTTTATCCATTAAATAAAAAGCGATGCGACGCGCTGATTTTCGACCTATACCGGGGAATTTGGAAAAGATCCGTTCAACTTCAGTGATTACTTCAGGAATACCAGCCATGAGAGGTTCCTTAAAATCCCGGGATGTTCATACCGCCGGTAATGCCACCGAGAGTATTTTGTGTAAGTTCATCAACAGACTGCATAGCCTGATTAATTGCAGCCAAAAGCAGATCTTCGAGCATTTCGGGATCTTCTTCAAGGATCTCGGGAGAAATTTTAATTGATTTTATGGTTTTTTTACCCGTTACAACTACTGTTACCATTCCACCGCCGGCAGTTCCGGTGACTTCTTTGGCTTCCAGTTCTTTTTGCGCCTCTTCCATTTTCTTCTGCATCTCTTGCGCCTGCTTCATCAAAGCCTGCATATTTCCTTTTGGCAACATTATTTATTCCTTCTTGCTTTATGTTTTTCAATTACCCCTTAAGATATTTAATCAATTGAACAAATGAAATTAATTTTTACAAGAAATGCCTGCCCCACGAAGCCTTGGCGAAGTTGGGAAATTGTTTTCTTTAGAAGTTGGAAGAAGGAAACTATGAACTATAAACGATGGATGATGAATATGTTAAGGTTAAGGTTGAGGTTGAGGTTAAGGTTAAGGTTAAGGTTGAGGTTAAGGTTGAGGTTGAGGTTGAGGTTGAGGTTGAGATCAAGATCGAGATTAAGATTAAGCCAAAACCTAAACCCCTTAAATAATAAAAAGACGTGAAGCATCGCGGCGTCTCTACGTTAGTTACCCGATCACAAATTACAGGTTACGGATCACCCCGATCACGACAGATCACTGTTTACTACCTATAGGAACAGGCATCTAGGAACAGGCATGCCTGTTCCCTACACATCTTCAAAAATCTTCTGTAAAGTATTTACCGACCACAGATTACCGTTTACTGTTCACTATTCACTGTTTACGTCTTACGATTTACGCTTCACGAGTCACAAGTTACGTCATTCATAATGACTCCACATCCTGATCACTTTCACCATTTTCCTATCTTCCAATATCTGATAGATCAGGCGATGCTGGATATTGATCCTGCGGGAATAAGCGCCTGTGAAGTCACCGAGAAGTTTTTCGTATGGAGGTGGATTTTGAAGAGGATTCTTTTTAAGAATTGATAATAATTTTTCTATTTTGGGGCGCAATCCGGCCGCGGCAGCCTTTTTTGTATCTTTTTGAGCTTGTTTTGTATAGACCAAGGTGTACATGATCACCATTTAAGTTTGTCGGTGCATTCGTCGGGATCTTCTTTCAGTCCCTCAATAATGGATTCCCGCATATCCGGGATGGATGTCAGATACATTGTCTCTTCAATTGATCGCCAGTCATCCGCTGCCAAAAGTACCGCAGAATGATTTTTTCCTGTGATATACACCGGTTCATGGGCATCTTGTACCTGATCAATGAGCTTATACAGCTCTTTCCTTGCATTCGTTACATTAATGGTTTTCATATTTAACTCCCGTACGGCTTTGCGTACGGCTTAATATATACTATTCGACACAGGGATACAAATAGTAAATAAATTTATTGTTGAAAGGTGATCTATATCACAAAAATCCAGTTATGAATGATGGATTATGGATGATGGATGATGAATATGAAATTGCCAATTATTCTTTCTTAAATGTCAATTGTTTTTGTCCCATTTTTTTCTTAATATCAGAGCGAATTTTATAACACATTGGGAGCATTCATGCAACAGTATCTTGATATGGTTCAATATGTTTTGAAAAACGGTGTAAAAAAGACCAATCGCACAGGTATTTCAACCATTTCCAGTTTTGCTTATTTCTATAAAGTTGATATTTCTAAAGGCTATCCCTTGTTGACCACAAAAAAGATGTATTACAAATCTATGCTTCATGAATTGCTTTGGTATCTCAGCGGTGAGGAACATATCAAAAATCTGAGTAAAAAAACAAAAATATGGGATGCATGGGCAAACGAGGAAGGTTTGCTGGAAACTGCTTACGGGCGCTTCTGGCGACGATTCCCGGTCCCTGAAACAGGCCACCTTCCCGGTGAAAACTGGAAAACACAGTGGACCAAGACCGATCCCTCCACAGGTACACTGGTCTTTGATCAAATCCAATTTGTGATCGATACTCTGAAAGAGATCAAAAAAAATCCCGAAACTCCCAATTTAAGGCGTATGGTGGTCTCCGCCTGGCATCCGGGCAATGCTGCAGAAAGTAAACTGCCACCTTGTCATTACAGTTTCTGTTTTAATGTCAGTGGGAACAAACTTAATTGTCACCTTACACAGCGTTCCGGCGATATTGCATTGGGTATCCCCTTTAATCTTGCCTGCTATTCTTTATTGACCATGATATTAGCACAAGAATGTGGCTATGAGGTCGGAGAATTTGCACATACCGTTATTGATGCTCATATTTACGAAAACCATATTGAAGGACTCAAAGAACAATTGAAACGAACTCCGGGTCCATTACCGACCATGACAATAGCAAATAAGCCGATCTTTGAACTGACCCTTGAAGATTTTGAATTGAAAGATTATGTGGCACAAGCGAAGATCAAATTTGGTGTAGCGGTATGAGATAATAACCGGTGACTAGTAACTAGTGACTGGAGTTTTTTGAATTGAGAGTACGAGGGTAAGAGCGTACGAGTAGGATAAATTAAGAATAATTTGGATCTTGGTTCTTGTCTCTTGAATCTTTCCTGACTACTGCCTAGTGCTTACTGCTTACTTAAAATAAGGAGCCACACATCATATGGAACACCAACCCGTCATCATCATCGTTGGCATGACCGAGAAGCGTGTCATCGGCAAGGGTAACGAGCTTCCCTGGCATATTTCCGAGGATCTGAAGCATTTCAAACGCCAGACCACAGGAAATACGGTCATCATGGGACATAATACCTATTTATCCTTGAGACGCCCTTTTTTGCCCAATCGTAATAATATCGTGCTCTCGCCTGAACTTGAATCAGACGATAATATCACTGTTTGCCGCAGCCTGGATGAGGCACTTAAGATTGGCCAAAAGCTGGGTAAAAAGATCTTTATTATGGGCGGCGCTTATACCTATGAGCATGCTTTGCCTTTTGTGGATTATCTGTACATTTCATGGGTAAAAAAAGACTATGACGGCAATGTATATTTTCCTATATTTGACGTCGCTCATTGGACTAAAGAATCGTCAGAAGAATATGACGAATTTATTTTTATAAAATACAAACGAAAATAAGTGGAGGTTTGCACTATGGATTCAACTATTTATAACAAACTGGGCATTCAAAAAGAAAATACCGGTTGTTCGACCGGACAAAAATGGATCACATCAAAAGCAGGTAAAGTACTGGATATTTCATCCCCCATTAATGGAGAGCATCTTGCCAGTGTACAGACATGTTCGCACGATGATTATCTTGAGGTAAGAAAACAGGCAAAACGCGCATTTGAAGTATGGCGCAATATACCGGCACCCAAACGCGGTGAGATCGTCCGTCTGATCGGTTTGAAGTTCCGGGAATATAAAGATGAATTAGGAAAGCTCGTTACTCTGGAAATGGGTAAGACCATCCAGGAAGGTTACGGCGAGGTACAGGAAATGATCGATATCTGTGATTTTGCGGTTGGTCTTTCGCGTCAACTTTACGGATCTACAACTCAATCCGAACGCCCCGAACACCGGATGTACGACCAGTACCAGCCCATCGGTATCGTTGGTATTATTTCAGCCTTCAATTTCCCCGTTGCTGTGTATGCCTGGAATGCCATGATCGCAGCAGTCTGCGGTGATGTCTCTATCTGGAAACCCTCATCGAAGGTTCCTCTGACTGCCATTGCAACCCAAAAGATCATTGCGGAAGTTCTGAGAGAGAACGATCTACCGGAAGGTATCTTTAATCTCGTTATCGGCAGCGGCCGGGACGTTGGCGAAGCTATGCTGGAAGATAAAGAAGTCGGATTGATCTCTATTACCGGTTCTACCCGTGTCGGACGGCATGCCAACGAAGTTCTTGCCCGTCGCTTTGGAAAAATTATTTGTGAGCTTGGTGGTAATAATGCTATTATCGTTACCGCAAATGCAGATCTGAAATTAGCGATCCCGGGGATCGTATTCGGTGCTGTAGGTACAGCCGGACAACGTTGTACCTCAACACGCCGTGTGATCATTCACGAAGACATGTACGAAACCGTGAAAAAAACCTTATTAAAAGCATACAAATCCTTGAAGATCGGTACACCAATGGACGATACGAACCATGTCGGTCCCCTCATTGATAATGCAGCAGTTAAAATGTATCAGGACGCCATTACCCAGGCAAAAGAACAGGGTGGTAAAGTGATATGTGGTGATCAACTGCTTAGCGGTAAAAATTACGAATCGGACAATTATGTAAAACCGACCATCGTAGAAGTCACTAACGATATGCCCATTGTTCAGGAAGAAACCTTTGCTCCTATACTTTATCTTATCAAATACAGTGGTGATGTTGAGAATGCTATTGCCATTCAAAATGATGTGGTTCAGGGACTGTCATCAGCGATCTTCACTCAAGATGTTCGTGAAGCTGAATTATTCTTGTCAGCTCGTGGTTCAGACTGCGGTATTGCCAATGTAAATATCGGTACTTCAGGTGCTGAGATCGGTGGTGCCTTCGGTGGTGAAAAAGAAACAGGTGGCGGCCGTGAATCCGGCTCGGATGCATGGAAAGGTTATATGCGTCGTCAAACCAATACCATCAATTACAGTAAAGAACTGCCATTGGCACAAGGCATAAAATTTAATATTTAAATATAACCGGTGAACATGCTTCACCATGAAAGGAGAAAATATGATAAAAGCAAATGAAGTTAAAAAGGTCTTGTCTAAGCACATGCTGACGGACGGTTTTGATCTCATTGTTGACCTCGACAAATCACACGGCTCATGGCTTGTGGACAAACGCAACGGCGAAGAGTATCTTGATTTTTTCTCAATGTTTGCCTCACTTTCTATAGGTTTTAATCATCCTTATCTTGTATCTAAAAAAGATGAATTTGCACGCATAGCCGTAAATAAGCCAACCAATTCCGATATTTATTCGGAAGAAATGGCATCTTTTCTTGATACTTTCTCGCGCGTTGGTATTCCGGATTATCTTCCGCATGCTTTCTTTGTTTCCGGTGGTGGTTTGGCTGTAGAAAATGCTCTAAAAGCGGCGTTTGACTGGAAAGTCCGAAAGAATTTTGAAAAAGGTGAAACTGATCCTGTTGGTTTGAAAGCCCTGCACTTCAAACAAGCTTTCCATGGTCGTACCGGATATACACTTTCATTAACAAATACAGCTGATCCACGGAAAACACAATACTTCCCCCTATTTGATTGGCCCCGTGTAACTAACCCGAAATTGATCTTCCCGCTTGAAGATAATAAAGAAGCCAATGAAGCTCTCGAAGCAAAAGCTATTGCAGAGATCAAAGATGTCGTAGCAAAAGATGCTAAAGATATCGCCTGTATCATCATTGAACCTATCCAGGGTGAAGGCGGAGATAATCATTTCTCTAAATCTTTCTTTAAAGCTTTACGGGGTATCTGTGATGACAATGAGATGCTGCTGATCTTTGATGAAGTTCAAAGCGGTGCCGGCCTGACCGGTAAATTCTGGGCACATCAAAACTATGATGTTAAACCGGATATCATCAGCTTCGGTAAGAAAACACAGGTCTGCGGTATTTTGGCCGGACCTCGTTTGGATGAGATCAAGGACAATGTTTTTGTCGAATCAAGTCGTATCAACTCCACCTGGGGTGGTAATTTAGTAGATATGATGCGTTTTAAATATACTCTTGAAGTTATCGAAAAAGAAAATCTGGTTGAAAATGCAGTTAAAATGGGTAAAGTCCTGCTTGCTGAATTGGAAAAGATCAAAAAAGAATATCCCGAATTGATCTCCAATGTTCGCGGTGAAGGCCTCATGTGTGCATTTGATCTTCCGGATGGCGACAAACGCAATGAATTCCTCGGTAAAATGTGGGACAACAAAGTCATGATCCTCCTCTGCGGAGACAAATCAATGCGCTTCCGTCCACATCTGAATGTAAATGAAGAAGAGTTAATGCATGGTTGCAAGATAATCCGTAAGGTACTTGCTGAAATGTAAATTAGTAACTGGTAACTAGTGACTGGTAAATATTTTAATAAATAGGGGCTCAGAATTTTGGGCCCTTTTTTTATGTAAAATAAGAAATCTTATTTAATAAACTATCATTCAGTTATTTATAACGTTTTTAGCCCCCTTTTTTTACTATTAAGCCAATAATTCATTCACCTGATATTCTTCGGTTTATCTCAACCCCAAATCTTACACCTTTACACCTTTACACCCTATACCTAATTATTCCGAAACATTTGCTTAGCTTTCTTGTTGTAATTACACACAACAACAATTATATTCGCTGGAATATAATTTGACTAATTTGTATTGGAGAAATACATGAAAAAAATTACAGTTTTTTTGATGTTGTTCGCTACAGTGCTATCAGCTCAGGTACGTGTTAACGACACGAAGGTTCTTGATCTTGGAAATAATGCGATCTTGCCTGTTTTTAGTGAGGACGGAAAATATCTGTTATTCAACTCCATGGATGGAGCGAAATACCATGATCTGAAAAATAACGAGACCCAGGTATTTGCAGGGACAGCAAATGATTACTCTATGGATATGGAAGGAAAGATCCGTTACCGGGTTGATTCATTTGTTAACGGTATGCGTATGAATTCAGTGTTGCTTCATGACAGCAAGTTGAATGAAACAGTTACGATCCTGGATAAAAAACGTCTGGATATCGTTCCTAAGATCACACATCATGGTATTTTTTATATCGAAAAAGAAATACTAAAGACAGATAATACTTTATCAAAGACAAATTCCAAACCGGTTGTGCTCTCATATAATAATGGTCTTCTTTTATACTCTTACGGTACGGCTAAGATGATGCGTCCGGTCGGTGATGATAGTTTTTATATCTGGCCCTCGGTTTCTCCCGATAACAGCATGATATCTTTTGTAGATAAAAATGATCTTTATGTCATTGATCTGAATGGAAATATTAAATTTTCAGTCAAAGAGGCGCGGGCTCCCAAATGGTCGCCTGATGGCAAGTGGATCGCTTTTATGCGCGATTCTGACGATGGTCATGTATTTACTTCCTCCGATATATACATTGTTCGTATTGACGACCAAGAAATTATCCGTCTTACAAACACGGAAGACCGTATTGAAATGTCCCCCTCTTGGTCACCCGACGGTACTCAGATCGTTTGCGAAGATGCAGCAAACGATGAATTTATACTTTTAACACTTGATATTAGATAAGGAAAGAGCATGAAACGAATATTGATCTTATTTTTCTCTCTTATCACTCTTCTTTCCGCCCAAGACCTGAGTGGAAGAAAACTCTATATTAATGCCGGGCACGGCGGACACGATTCCGGTGACCGTCCTCCTATCAATAATGCCGGTTACTTTGAAGCTGAAGGTAATATTACACGCGCTTTGGTTGTTGAAACTATATTGAAAAGATGGGGCGCTACTGTTGTAATGTCCCGTCGTCACAACCGTTCATCCGATGGGGTAGCCTTATCCTCTTTAGGCTCAAGTGCCAGCAATCAGAATTGTGACTGGTTCCATTCCATCCATACGAATGCCTCCGGCGGAAATTCAACCTTGATGTTATATTCCGGTTTTACAAATGATCCTATTATCAATGTGGGACAAACACATTTCATGGGAATGAAGACTTTGTCGGATTATATGGGAAACAATCTCCGTGCTGCTTTGCAAACCACACATTACTGGCATGCGGGTGATTATACATTCTATGGAAGAGGCTATAACTATTTAGGTGTATTCCGCTACCTGAATATACCGGGAACGCTCAGTGAAAGCTCTTTTCATGATTACTGGCCGAATACCTACCGTTTGCAGAACCTTGATAATAGAATTAACGATGCCTGGGCTATTGCTTTGGCTTTTGTTCAGTATTATGGCGAACCTCTTCCTGAATTTGGAAATCTTGCAGGGATAGTTCGTACCAAAGAGCTTAGAACCAATTACGAATATATTGATGGTACTAATGACGAATACAAACCCATAGACAGTTTAGAGATCGCTTTATATCCTCTGGGTCATCCGGAAAATTCTCGAATTTATTACGGTAATCGCACAATGTATATTGATGAATATACACCCCAGTGGTCACAGATCACCACAGGTTCGCCGATCGACCCCAATAATTGGGCTGCCGTTGATAATCGCTATTATAATATTTCCACATCGTATAATTATGATTATTACATGAACGGTTACAATAACAATCACGGTTATAATCGAAATAATGGTTTTTATCTTTTTGACAGTCTGGCTTATGATACCTATACAGTGATATTTGATGCACCGGGTTATTGGCCGGATACCGTGGAAGTGATTATTGACAGTAGTAAATTTTTCTGGACTCAGAATCTTTTCATGGAATCTTCAGTCCCTCCTTTTGTCAGGAATTTTACACCGGCCAATCATGAAGCCGTACATCCTGCCTGGGAACCCATTGTACTATCTTTTTCACATGAAATGGATACAGCAGCGGTTCGCAGCGGCTTCAATTTTGTTCCGGAATCGGATCTGATTTTTACATGGAGTGAAAATCTAAAACAGTTGACCCTAAGTGCTGTTGGGGATAGTTTGGAAGTAGAAACCGCGTATATACTAACCCTTGAAGCAGATAGTATTGTAGGTAACCGCAATCAGCATCTTGACGGAAACGGTGACGGTGTTGGCGGCGATGATTTTATTCTGGAATTTACAACCTCCCCAAGGGATATTTTCTCACCGATGGTTGCTGATTACTATCCTCCGCGTTCGCTAAGATATGATGATCTCCAACCTGTTATTTCTTACTTTTTTGATGAGATCGTTGATACGACAGGCGGCTTGGAAGATAAATTTGAACTGATCCGTACAAGCGGAGCGGATATTACAATTCCAACCGTTTTTGATATGTATGTTGTTGACGGAAAGACCATTGTATCCCTCTTCCCTACGGAAGAACTGGTTCGGGGATATCGTTACGCACGTTATGCCTATAGCGGTCTATCTGATCTTTTTGATAATGTTACTGAAACTGATCAAGTAAGCTCTTTGTTGATCGACAGTGAAACTACCTGGTATGCCGATACCCTGGTAATCGACGGTTTCGGTTCAAATTTAACCAATTACTGGTGGAAACCAAGTGCCAGCGGCTCAACCGTAAATGTCCTGGTTGGCGAGAGAACTGCTAATGATTCTGTCATTAATCACGCCAGCGGAAGTTCTTATTCAATGAAACTTCATTATAAATTCGATGATTCCGAAACAGAATGTTTTTTACGAGAGCACGTAGGTGTTACCACTGCCCCGGCACAACGCAAATTTAATAGCGGCGGTATCCTTCAGGCATGGGTATTCGGTGATGGCACCGAAAATCTCTTACGTTTTGCTATTGATGATCCTTCGGGAACAGGTTCGCATGAAGTAAGTCCTTGGTATCCGCTGGATTTTGTCGGCTGGAAACTCATAAAATGGGACCTCCGCGATGGTGAATGCGGTACCTGGGAAGGTGTATCGGATGGTGTTTTAAATGGCACACTGAATTTTGACAGTTTCCAGATCGAGTATGTAGATAGTCTCGGTAACAATGAAGGGATCTTGTATTTTGAAGATCTTTGGTTCCTGACCCCGGGTGGTGTGGCTGTCGCAGAAACGGATGTTCCGGCAGAATTTTTACTGAACCAGAATTATCCGAATCCTTTTAATCCCACAACAGCCATCAGCTATCAGCTACCAGCTGACAGTAAGGTAAATCTCTCTGTCTATAATATCCATGGAAGAAAAGTCGCAACATTGATCAATGGATCACAAACCGCCGGAAGTTACAAGGTTGACTTTCATGCCGGTCCCCTGCCCAGTGGTGTTTATATTGCACGTTTGAAGACTGAATTGGGAATATTGAATACCAAAATGTTGCTTGTAAAATAAAAAGACGTAACGCGTGATTTGTGACGCGTAACGAGAAATATTAACCCTTCTTTGATAAAAATTGAGGAAGGGTTTTTAATATGGTTTAAAGTTTAGAGTTTAGGGTTTAGGGTATGAATATAGAACACCGAACATTCGAGTATTCGAATTTCGAATTAAATTCGATTGTTCGGCCTGCTCTCCGTAGCCTTGTGCGAAGGAGAGAACGTTCATGATTCATGATTCGATATTCAAAGCTTCTTTTGTCTTTATACTTTTATCTTGAATTCTCCTTTGTCAATTCTCAATTGTCATTTATATTTTATTGAGATAAGGAAATAACATGCGCGATACCATTGTTAAGTATTTAATTGAAGCCGGAAAGATCATTTCTTCCCGTATTTATACAAAAAAGATCATCAATAGTAAATCCACTGATGTAGACTTAGTAACCGAAGTTGACAGACAGATTGAGCTTTTTCTCAAAGAAAATTTAAGCAGATTACTACCCGGCTCGGAATTCCTTTCCGAAGAGACAGATAGTGAACTTAAAGTTGCTGAAAAACTATGGGTCATGGATCCCATTGACGGTACTTTAAATTTTGTTCATGGTTTTCCTATGGTTTGCATCTCACTTGCGCTGCATGAAAATGGTATCCCAACTCATGCCTATGTCTATAACCCGGTGATAAATTACCTTTTTGAAGCACAACGCGGACAAGGTGCAAAGCTGAATGGTATTGCAATGCATGTCTCCAATCATACAAAATTGAAAGAATGCCTCTTCTCTACCGGTTTCCCTTATGATTATCCTACTAACAAAGAAAATAATCTAAATTACTTTGATCATTTCAATCGCCGTATTCAGGGTGTACGCCGACCGGGATCTGCAGCATTGGATATGGCATTTACTGCCGCAGGTACCTTTGACGGATTTTGGGAATGGCATCTCAAACCCTGGGATGTGGCCGCGGGTATACTCCTGATCGAAGAAGCAGGCGGAATTGTTACAAACTTTGATGGAGAACCCTATAAATTTACTGACCAGCATATTGTTGCGGGAAATCCCGCAATTCATGCTATAATGTTGGAAGAGATAAAAAAAATCCACAATAAATAAAAAAGACGCGATAATTCGCGTCTAAATATAATCACAAGATATTTTTCGACTCCTGATTAGTGCTTACTGCTTACAGACCGGAACAGACATGTCTGTTCCCTACACTGAATTCTGCCTAGTGCTTACTGCTTACTTTCTCCCCTATAAGATCATAATCTACAGCATCAGTGATTTCTACATCGTAGAATTCGCCTTTTTTTAATTCACCGGGAATAATAATCCGGTTATCAATATCCGGTGAATCCCTAAAAGTCCGGCCATAACTGTCACTACTGAGAGGATCATAGGTATCGATCAAAACTTTTTGAGTCGTCCCGATCAATTCATGGTTTTTTTCAAGGGAAATCTTCTGTTGAGCTGACATAATGATCTCAAGACGACGCTGTTTGATGCCTTCGGGGATGGGATCTCCAAGAGGAACAGCCGGCGTTCCATCTTCCTGACTGTAAGTAAATCCGCCCAGACGGTCAAAACGTGTCTCTTTCACAAATTCAAGCAATTCATTGAAAGCTTCTTCAGTTTCTCCCGGGAAACCTACCATAACAGTTGTCCTCAGGGAAAGATTTGGGATCTCTGCTCTGAGTTTTGTGATCAACGCACGAATATGTTCACCGTCTTTTCCACGCTTCATAGCGCGTATCATATCGGTATGAATATGCTGAATAGGAATATCTATGTAGGGTAAAATGCTTTTAGATCTATTGATCACCTTGATCAATTCGGGGTCAAAATGTGCCGGATGAGCATAATGCAGACGGATCCATGGAAAAGCTTCCATGGCATCCAATTCCCGTAGAAGTTTTGGAAGTCTGGCTTCTTTTCCAAGATCCCAACCATAGGTCGTGGTATCTTGAGCAATTACGATCAGCTCTTTTACTCCCTTATCAGCAAGCTGTTCTGCTTCTTTCAGGATAGTATCGGGAGATAAACTGACTTGTTTTCCCCGGATCAGCGGAATGGCACAGAATGCACATTGATTGTTGCAACCTTCCGCGATCTTCAGAAATGCATAATGTCCCGGTGTCATCAGCGAACGCGGTGCGGCAATAGCATCTTTATGCAGTAAATACCGGGCAGCAGCATCAATTTCACCCACTCCAAAAAAGGCATCTACTTCCGGTAATTCTTTTTCCAGTTCTTCCCTGTATCGTTGTGATAGGCAACCCATAACGATCAAGGATCTGATCTGACCACTCTCTTTGAGCTTCACAGCTTGCAAAATGGTATTGATACTCTCTTCTTTCGCGGGTAATATAAATCCACAAGTGTTAATGATAAGCACATCGGCTTTTTCAGCTATTTCCGTGTATTTAAAACCACCGCTCAGTAAAAGACCCTTTACCTCTTCACTGTCCACAAGATTCTTTGAACAGCCCAATGATATAATGTGAAATTTTTTCATTTGTTTTTTATAAATCATTTAGGGGTTTAAAAGGTTAGAGGTTTAGGGTATGAAGGTCATTTGGATATTTAAATCTCGTTTCTTTTCAACATTTCAACCCTTCAACGTTTCAACCTCTTTTAATCTTCTTCAAATCCCTCGAACATGGCATGGACATATCGAACAGGATCAAAGGGCTGGAGATCTTCCAATTTTTCACCCAGTCCGATATATTTTACAGGTATATTCAATTTTTGTCTTATCCCGATCATTGAACCACCTTTTGCGGTACCATCCAATTTGGTTACGATCAAGCCGGTAACGGGTGTTACTTTTGTGAATTCCTGTGCCTGAACTACTGAATTTTGTCCGATAGATCCATCCAAAACCAACAAAGTTTCATGAGGTGCGTCCGGAATGATCTTCTGGATCACACGCTTGATCTTATCCAGTTCTTCCATTAAATGGATCTTATTATGCAAACGGCCGGCCGTATCGATCAAAATAACATCCGTATCTCTTGAGATACCGGCTTTAATTCCGTCATAAACAATGCCTGAAGGCGCTTTTGCCTCAAGGTTCTTAATTATATCCACTCCCGCGCGTTCGGCCCATATATCCAATTGTTCAATGGCAGCTGCGCGATAAGTATCACCGGCAACGATGAGGACTTTCTTTCCCTCAGTCCTGTAAAGGGATGCCAGTTTGCCAATGGTCGTTGTTTTTCCGGCACCATTCACTCCAACAACAAGGATCACACAAGGGTGATATTGAGCAATAGGAATGCTTAGATCATCTTCTTTGAACAGGTCTTCAAAAAGCTCAGCGATAATATCACGGATATCTTCATAAGAAATGAGTTCTTTTTTCCGTGAATTGTCTTTGACTTTATCCAGGATCATTTCGCAGACATCCGCACCAAGATCCGATTCATATAAAAAGGCCTCAATCTCTTCCATAAAATCGTCAGATATTTTTACACCTCGCCCGAAGAGCGATAGTAAACCTTCTTTAAAACGATTTCTGGACTTGCTTAGGCCCTTTTCGTATCGTTCATCTATTTTGATCTCTTGCGGAGTTTGTTGTTCTTTATTTTTTCGTTTAAATAATCCCATAATTTCCCGTGATATTAAAATTTTATTCCCAGTACTGAACGGTTTCAAACCGTTCCCTACTTATTCGACTCTTCTACTCTTCGACTCTTCGACTCTTAAACATCTTCGCACTCTGAATACCATAAATTACCCATGAAATGAACATTAGCAAGGTCGCTAAATAGAGTACATATATCGCATAAAGATTCAAGCTAAGATAAAACTCCAGTAGCCAAAGCACACCCGCAATGGTCAGGACAGAGATGAACAACTTACCGGTGATATTGGCTCCTGTTACAATGCCCTGTCGTTTATATAAGATCCTTTTCATGATGTAAATACTGGTATCTCTCACGATTAGAAGGGTCAAAAACCAAATTGGAAAATCCATTCGGATGATCATTAGCAAGATCATAGCGGCAGCAACCACTTTATCGGCCAATGGATCAATAAATTTACCAAAATCCGAGACTTCATGGGTTATTCGGGCAACAAATCCATCCACCCAGTCGCTGATCACACATACGCCCAGAATGATCAGTCCCCAAACCCAGCGGTCGGTCGCAAATAACCAAATAGCAGGAATGGTCAGAACGATACGTGCCATACTGATCATATTGGCAGCGGTAAAGTAGCGGGTGGTATCCGATTCCCGGGTAACAAACTTATCTTTGATCTTATCTTCAAACATGTCAGACCTCTTTATGAAGGGAATAATAGTTTAAAATATGTTCTTTTTCAATGATTTGTTCAATAGGGAAATGTTCAATGACCTGAAGGTCTTCCATTCGGATCAGATGATCGGCTGTAGATAAACAATCCAGTAAACGGTGTGAAATGATAAAAACACGACTTCGCTTTTTAATTTCATCAACGATCTCAAAAAACGTATTACGGTGTTCAATATTCAATGCCGTGGTGGGTTCATCCAGAATGGTGACCGGGGCTTTGACCGCTGCGGCAAGACAGATGCCCAAACGCTGACGCTCTCCTTCGGAATAATGGATTAAGCGACGATTTTTAGACAGTAAATGATCAATTTCAAGTCGTTTGGCATAAATACCAAACAGCTCAGAATTAAAATGTTGTCCAACAGTAAAGCGTTTATCATTATATAATTCAAGAATACTTTCCGGAGTATTACCTATGAATAAGCGCGTTAGATCCTGTGATAAGTAGGCCGAAAAGGGATATTCCGAAAAGGCGGCGATCTCATGAAGGTGGGAATCCGCCAGAAGCTTTATCAACAAAGATTTGCCACTGCCGACTGCTCCTATGATAGCCGTGCAGCTTGAGGCAGAAAGATCTATCTCAAGCGAATTGATCAAGGTTTTATCATCAGAGATCGAATAGGTAAAGGGCATTATCTTCATTTTTGCTTCAACTCCTTCAAACGCATCTTGATGAGTATTGAATCGAGGATAATATTTTGCTCATTCAATGTTTCGGGACAGGTATCGGCAAGTATTTTCGCTTTAATTTTACCATCTTCCATGATCCAAACCTTATCAACGAAACGATATTCATCCGGGGACTGAGACGTGATCAATATGCTCTTTCCGCTATTCGCCAATTTACTCATATATTTATAAAAAGTATTAATTCCCGGCGGATCCAGATGTGATGTAGGTTCATCCATGAGAAAAATATCCGCTTTGGTCAGACAAGTTGCCGCGATCATGGACAATTGCGTTTCACCAAATGACAAAGTAGATATATTACGATCCAGAAGATGTTCAATTTTCAATATCTCAGCGATCTTTTCTATTTCAAGATCTATCTCTTCCTCACTTTTACCGGCATTTTTAAGTGGAAAATACAATTCATCCCAAACCTTTTGCATGATGATCTGATTAAAAGGATTTTGCAAAAGCATCGCTACGCGCTTATTATTTCTATCAATTTCACCTGCATGAAGATCAGAAAATCCTGCTATTGCTTTTAACAAGGAGGTTTTACCGCAACCTGAATTTCCAAGAAGGAGAACGCATTCACCCTTTTTTAGCTCAATATCGGTTCCAATTGGACGAGGAAAATGTTCAAGATGTGCATTGTGAATGATCATGTTAGAATATATGAGAATTAATGGAGGTTTCATAGGATATTGGGTAGGGTTTAGGGTTAGAGGTATAGGGCGTAGGGTGAAAAACCTGTCATTGTATATTGCCTTAAAGTCAAAAAAAGCATAAAATCAAGCAAAACGAAAACAAAGGATACAATAAGCGAAGACGATAAAGCTTGATCTGTCATTGGAAAAACTCCGTTCGAGATGTTAAG
>JAYEJI010000013.1:0-5907 GCA_034660515.1 Fidelibacterota bacterium | reverse complement strand
GCCACCGCTCATCCGCGGGGCATTGGGCAACAGAATCATATAAAAATTTTTATCACCTATATAATGGGCAACATGCAAAAAGAAAACAGCCATAAAAACAAGTTCATAATAACTGGCGGTCCAGGTTTTGGTAAAACTTCTATTTTAAATAAATTAAACGAGTTAGGTTTTGAAACTTTTAATGAAGTTGCGAGAGAAATAATAAATGAACAAAGGGTAATTGCCGGTAAATTATTACCATGGTTGGATAGAAAAAAATTTGATTATGAAGTCATCAAAAGGATGACAAACCAATATCATTCACATAACTTTAAAAAAGTTGCATTTTTTGATCGTGGGCTTCCTGATCTTGTAGGATGGAGGATATACGATAATCTTTCATTTGAAGATATCGAAAAATATATGAATACTTTTCGATATGAAAAGATTGTCTTTATCACAGAAGAATGGGCTGAAATCTACAGCTCAAGCGTAAATAGGCCATATTCATTTGAGCAAGCATGCGAAATTAATAAACTATTAGCACGTGGATATTTATCTTATGGTTATGTTGTTAAATATTTGCCTAAAGTTGATATCCACTCCCGAGTAGAATACATAATTGATAATATTGAAGCATTTTCTCAAATTAAACTACAGAGAGAAGAATAAAATATGTGTGAATCATTTATTGTCACATGCACTGATAACGACAAAGTAGAGATAGATGAATTTCATATAAATTTCTGGCATTTCAGTCATGATCATACAATTATAGACATTGGGCTGCTTGTAGAATTAGACGCCTCATTAATGCTAAAAGACGAGTTGTCTTTTGAGTTCTATTCACCTTTTCATTATGTGTCTGGGGAAACAGAGAATCTATCAAATTTAATGTCTAAGAACGAGACGCTTCAATTAATTTTCAATGACGAAGTAAAGAGTATTACTAATTGTTCCTCATCTATAGCGAAAAAATCTAATGTAATAAAATTTAAAAACAAAAAGAAAATGATTTTGACAGAATCGTCATTTTCTGAGTCTGATAATGAGCAGAAAATTAATATTGTAATAGACAATAAAAACTTTGATAACAAAACATTAGGTACTCTTTTCGAGAACAACTCAATAAAGTTATACTTAAGATTTCGCTACAAAGTTAATAGGAACAAAACCTCAAATATATATATTGATAAAACCTTTTCTGATGAGCAATTATTAATTGACTTCAGGTTCAATGAAGTTCGTTTTTTAACCAATGAGAATAGTAAAATTTACGATACGATTATTGCAATCAGAAAAGTCTACGTATTTGTTATCCTACCAATAAATTATTCAATTAAATTAAATTCAGATATATATTTAAAATACATAAGGGTGTTAGAAGCAGATGAAAATTGTTGGGTTGATTACATAGATGAGCTAAAGAATCATAAAAAACGTTTTCTTGTGTATTATTGGAAAAATCAACTGAACAACAACCCAACAAACTACTTCAATCTACTGGTGTCATTTAAATCCCAAACAAGTAATTTATTTAACAAACTAAAATTTGCAACGGAATTGGGGGTTCTCTCCATTGCATTCTTACTGATTCCTGAATTTATCAATTTTGATACAATAATTAATGAAATAATTACTGTTATTAATCCATTTGAATTCAAAATAAACATTAATAGAACATTGATAAACACCATAATACAAGCCGTAGGGACTATTGGCTTTACTTTAGTACTTGGAGTTACCAGTAATGCTATTTGGGATTTTGGTAAATCATTAATCAAGCGAAGCAAAAAACAATGAAAGAAATTACAATCAATAGATTGGAACTTAATAGTCCAAATAATACTGGCCCAATAGAGCTTTATTCACTCTTAGTCAACTATTTTAATCCCTATTATCCTAACTTCAAGGAGTGGTACTTTAGCAAATTAGTTAATGGACTAAAAAGGGGAGACAGAGGTTTATATATTGCCCAGAAGGGCAATGAAATCCAGGGGGTGTCAATTATTAAATATTGCGGAAGTGAGAATAGTAAGATTTGTACTTTTTTTATTTTCCCAAACGCTCGAAAAAATGGAATAGGTTCATTTTTGATGGGGCACAGCTTAGATACCCTTAAACAAATTTGTCCACGCAAACCAATAATTATGACCGTTCCAGGGGAGAGACTGTATGAACCTCTTGGAGACTACAATTTTGAAAAATTAACAACTAAATTTGGTTTTAAGCTGGCGGATATTGCTAAGAATAAATATCGAACGGGGAATAGTGAATATATTTTCAAGTTTCAATGAAAATTTTACATTCAGATAGCTGAATGTACATCACGGCCATAAATGTCGTATCCAATAGTCAAGTTGATTGATATTAATAAAAATTTTATGAGTAGGTATGGAAAAATTAATCAAAAAAATTGAACTTTTTAAAAAGGAACGGCAGTGGGAAAAGTTTCATACTCCGAAGAATATTTCAATGGCATTAAGCACTGAAGTTTCTGAAATTATCGAAATATTCCAATGGATGTCAGAACAAGAAAGCTACATTTTGAGTAATGAAGAAAAAATAAAACTTCGGGAAGAAATTGGAGATGTAGTTATTTATTTGTTTGAGCTTGCAAACTATTTCAAGATATATCCCCTCGAAGCTGCTTTAGATAAAATCAAAATAAATGAGAAAAAATATCCTGCTGACATTGTAAAAGGTAAATCAAATAAATATACAGATTATACGTAAGCAGTGTCAAAAAATGCCCAACCATTAAATTCACCAGACCCGCTTCACGAATCCGATTTTTTGTGTAGGTTCTATCAGTGTATCTTCTGCCAAGTTTAGCAGTAGTTGCACTGCGGGCAGGTGATTAGGGCCGTTAGGCGAAAAAATAACTCAAAATAATTAGGAGTTCAAATGTCTAATATTGAAAATGAAAAATTAATCATTGCTTTTGAAAGCGAAAAACTAACTTACAGCGGTTTTGATGTAGATCTTTATAATACAGGTATAACTCAGATTCTAAGCGTCGCCGCCACCAGAGGCCATAAAATTTATCATTTCAATATGGAAGATCTTTACTGGCACGATAACGCCCCTCATGCCAGAGCATCTGTGCTTGAGTTACCTCAGGGGTGGGTTGGTGAACCGATTACAGCCCACCAATTTTTAAGCAAGACTGCCGACCGCCCTTTAAATCTGGCGAAGATTGACATCTGTTTTGTCAGAGGAGATGACATTCGAGATGTTAATACTCTTAACCTTGATCTTTTCAAAACAATCGATCAACGCGGCGTGTTGTTTGAGAGTATTAAGGCAACTTTAGTCACCACTGATAAATACGAACTTGTCAAACGACTTTCCGATATTCCTCAACCGAAAACATATCCCGCCTCTTCAATGGCTGAAGCACAGGATGCTTTAACTCAAATCCCAAATGAACATAGTTATTTTATTATAAAAGACAGGTTTGGGTTTGGCTGCGGTTTGCAGGTTCACAGAGTTCGATTTTCAGACCCTGAACTAGATAAAATTATCGATATGTATCTTTCAAAATACAAACACATAATCCTTCAGGAATTTTGCCCCGAGGTAAAAAACGGTGACATAGTCATTACTTTTTTTGATGGCGAGTTGATTGCCCCTATGTTACGAGAACCGGCCTTTGAAGAATGGAAAACAAATTTGTCTTTTGGGGGGAATCAGATAGTACATGTTCTTACCAATGCGCAGGAACACATTGCCAGAACAGTCATAAATGCCTTTCCTGAGATACGCTATGCGTCAGTTGACATGCTAAGCACTGGAAAAGTTCTCGAAATCAACGCGTTTCCTGGTGGAGAGGGACTTTATAAAATCTATGGCGTATCTGTTGGCGCCATTATTATGGATAAACTCGAATCAGAGATGCTCCATCTGGCACCACCGCCAACAGAGATTTCTGTTCCACTGGTTGAGCAGCCTATCACACCTTGGAGTGACGTTTATTCTCTTTATGAAAAATTTGAGACAAATATTGAGGTACTAGATGTCTTTTGCGATGAGTCATATAGCCTGCCTATACAAGATTTGATCGATTTTACACCACGCTCAAATGATTACATCCTTTCTGTACCGCATTCAGGCATTTTAATACCAGAACAATTCACCAATAAGTTTGACCTTGGCAGTAAATGTTTGAAGGAAGTAGATATGCTCAGTGACGTTTTATACGAAGGACTTGATGGTTTACAAGTCGTATCTCGCCTGGCCGCGTTTTTTATAGATATGAATAGAACTAGAGACGGATTGAAAGACAAAACTCTTCCGTTTCACCTAACAAATTCAGCAATTGATTACTACACTATTGAGAATGAATTGTTACGACAACAGCAGTACACTTCAGAGGAACGTGAATATGTCATAAGTTTCTATGACCTTTACCATGATATCATTAAATTTTTAGCTCAAAATATGATTAATGAGCGGGGGTATTCATTAATAATTGATGCGCATTCGATGTCATCAGTTGGTTGGGGTAGAGTGCATGACCAAGGAAAGAAAAGGAGCAACTTTGTTGTTGGCACATTAGATGATGAATCCGCCGATTCCGAAATTATTCACGCGTTTTGCGATGCTCTGAAAAATGCGGCCATAAGATATAACCTTGGCTTATCTCTAGCAAAAAATGATCCATATTCAGGAGGTTTCATTACCAGAAAACATAATGATCCTGATAACAATATTCATGTTATCCAACTGGAAGTGACTATGGAGACATATATGTTTGAAGCAGATGCAAAAGATAAAGTCAAACGTTATGCTCTGAAACAACCACGGCTTAAGATTGTACAGGACATAATCAGCCATGCTATTGAATCAGCTAGTATGACCGCAAAGAAAATTTATTCATAAGGAATAAAATAGTCGCCGAACAAATGCATTCAGACCGTCCACTTACCTGCTGTCTTTCAATTTAAGTTCAGAGGTAGATTGGATGCTAATCTTTTTTGCGACGTGAATCGTTGCGGGTAAGTGGCGGCTGACGCAGAACGTTAGCTGTCCCAAAAACACCTTCAACTGAAAGGAGAAACCAATGTCAAAAATAGGAACATTAAGCCTTACTGGAGCTTCCGGTGCAAAATATGAATTTAATGTTTATTCATTCGATACAGAGTTCAATTCAATAAGCACAGTTTACTATGTCTCCAAAAGAACCGTCGGTCAAAATGGAACAGGATCGCATTCAAAAATCTACATAGGTGAAACAGAGGAACGTCAGAGTAAGCGAATGTTGTTTTGTAATGAAACAGATACGGGTTCAAAATTTGCCCGGCATGAAAATGAGCAGACTTCTGATATGGTGTTGAATCCAGGGAAACGTTTTGAACGAAATAACTATACTGGTGTGGATAGATAATATCATTTTATGATATTGACGGCCGTGTAGGCTTTAAGCAACTGTGTGATCTCATAGATTGGGACAAACAGAAGCTGATAGTATCCCGTATACAGGCGCGTATCGTGAAGGCAGTTAAGAAAGGCTTAAAAGAAAAGGTTCGCAGCCTTCAAAGACTGTTAGCCAATTCTCTCGCTTCAAAGCTTTTAGCAATAAAGCGAGTAATGTCAAATCGTGGCAAACGAACTCCAGGCGTTGATAATGTATTAATTGATACTCCTGAAAAGAGAAGGAAAACTCTGCAGAGGTTAAATCTTAGCGGATATCTTCACCGCTCACAGGAATTGACCCACATCTGCTCATGAGAATTGACCCTCCGTAATTAGTGCCTGAACGAAAAAGAATAAAACCTTATTTTACAGGTAGTTGGTAGTTGACGAGGGACATGCTAAAAAGACTCTTAGGGGACACGTAGTCTTACGATTTTTCTGAGGTCCTGAAGATGGAGATTGAACAGGATAAGATGACCTTTACTTACAAAGTAAAGGAGAAAAGATTCT
>JAYEJI010000012.1:0-52725 GCA_034660515.1 Fidelibacterota bacterium | reverse complement strand
ATGAAATAGCACAATTCAATGTATTAGATCTTTATATGAAAGAGCTACGCTTTGAAGAAGCCATCCCAATTATAAAAAATTATTTGGAAGATGATCCCGAAAACCCCGATTACCTTCAACGCTTAGCAGAATCATATCGCAGTATAGCCCAATTTGAGAAATCACTGGAAGTTCTGGATAAACTTATAGAAATAAGGCCGGCTTACCCCTGGTCCTATATTTTTGCCGCCGAAATAATGCTGGAAAATAACCGCATTGCCGAGGCGGCACCCTATCTCGAACAAATAGCCCGAAATATCCCGCCAAATAAGGAGCTTTATGAATTTTGGGTAAGAGCTCTATTTGAAAGCAACAATATCCAGGGAATGCTCAGTGCCCTGGAGTTTTGGCTGGACAGCAATCCGGAAACATTGGCGCCTTACTTTTTATATATTGATTATCAGTATCAGCTTAATGATTTTAAAAAAGGGAATAAAACTCTGGACAAAATCGTTGATCGTTGGCAGGAGGATAGTCGTATATCGTATTTTCAAGGGATCAGCGCCATGGAAAGAGAAGAGGAAGACAGCGTACTATTTTACTTTGACCGTGCCGATTCTTTCGAAGATGCCGGTGTAGACCTATATCTTTATTATGCTCTTTGGTTTTGGGAAAGGGGAAAGCCGGGAACAGCTGAAAATATCATAGACCGGGCTATTGAGCGCCTTGGACCCGGTATGCGTTGGTTGCATATGAAAGCCATGATCTATACCCAAAAAGGAGAACTAAGAAAAGCCGAACAATTTTTACTTAAGATCATCTTGGCTGACTCAAGCAATTTGAATGCGAGAGAAGATCTTGCCAATATCTATATAGAACTAAATGAGGCTGAAAAAACGGATGAACTTTACTCCGGATTGCTCAAGGAGCTACCTGAAAATACAAGCATTTTAAATAATTATGCATATGCTCTTGCCGTACTTGATCTGGATTTGGACAGAGCAATGAATATGGCAAATAAAGTCCTAAAACAAGAAAAAAGCGCCGCCTATTGCGATACCAAAGCATGGATCCTTTATCGGCAGAAAAAATATAACAAAGCATTTACATGGATCAAAAAAGCACAGGATTATCCCGATATCAGTGCTGATGTGTTCTATCACAAAGGACGCATTCTGGCAGCATTGAATAAAAAAGAGGGAGCCCGGGCAGCTTTTGAGGAATCGTTGAAGATCGATCCCGGGAATACCGATTCAATAAATGCACTGGAGGAATTAAAATAATGGATATATCTGTCGTTGTTCCGGCTTATAATGAAGAAGGGACCATCAAGGAACTTGCCAGCCGGGTTCTTGATGTCTTTGAACAAAACAAATTTAAGGGAGAGATCATTTTCATTAATGATGGTTCTACCGATAAAACCACAGAATTTTGTAATGATCTGGTAAAAGAGCATGACAATATTTCGCACATTCACTTTCATCGCAATAAGGGGAAAGCGGCGGGATTACAAGCGGGTTTTGATGCTGCTATAGGTAATTATGTGGTCACGATGGATGCCGATCTGCAGGATGAACCCAAAGAGATCCCCACCTTAATAGAAAAATTAGAAGAGGGCTGGGATATCGTTTCGGGGTGGAAGAAAAAACGCAATGATCCAATAACCAAGCGTTGGCCGTCAAAATTGTTCAATTGGGCCGCCCGGGTGATGTCCGGAATAAAGATCCATGATTTTAATTGTGGTCTAAAAGGATACCGAAACGATGTCATAAAATCGATAAAGCTTTACGGTGAAATGCATCGCTGGATCCCGGTTCTGGCTAAAGTGGAAGGATTTAAAACCACCGAGATTATTGTAACTCATCATCCCCGCACAAGCGGTGTCAGTAAATATGGTTTTAGTCGGACTTTTAAGGGATTTTTTGATTTCATGACCATTTTCTTTCTCAGTCGCTTTACTATGCGCCCAATGCATTTCTTCGGCTTTTTTGGGCTGTTATCCACAACGGCAGGTGTGATCGTTGAAGTTATTGTTCTGATCTATAAATTTGCCCTGGGAGAACCCTTCCAGTCGCATATGGCAATGTTGATCTTAGGTGTCTTGTTGATCGTTCTTGGAGTCCAACTCTTTTCCATCGGACTCATTGGTGAGATGCTCGTTTATCAATCCAGAAAGAAAAAAACATAATGAACAAATTTCCGTACCGATTTTCAGTTATTGTACCAACATATAATCGCCTCGATGAGATCCGGGAACTCCTGTTATCACTCGAAAAACAAACCTTACCCAAAGATAATTTCGAGGTTCTTATTGTGGATGACGGATCTACGGATGCAACAGAAACATTTATTAATGAGATGATCGAAGAAGATAAACTGAATCTTTTCTTTTATAAGCAAGATCACAAAGGACCGGGGCCTGCGCGAAATACCGGGATGGAACAGGCAAGAGGGGAATATTACATTTTTGTTGATAGTGATTGTATAGCAGATGAAAATTGGTTAAAGGCCTATGATGAGGCATTAACAGAAAAAGTTGCAGGATTTGGGGGACCCGATAAGGTACGCTCGGATTTTTCACCCTTACAAAAATCCATTGATTACTCCATGACCTCATTTATTACGACCGGGGGTATTCGCGGATCATCAAAAAAGAAAATTTCAAAGTATTACCCACGTTCCTTTAATATGGGGGTTCATGCCGATGTGGTGAAAGAGATCGGCGGTTTCGGTACCTTACGCCACGGGCAGGACATCGAATTTACACATCGGATCCGTTCCCGGGGCAAAACTATTAAGGTAATGGATGCAATTGTGTTCCATAAACGGCGTACATCTTTGTGGCGTTTCTTTAAACAAGTATACAATTGGGGTGTCGCCCGGATCAACTTGTACAAGATCGACAAAGGAATGTTGGAACCCATTCATTTTTTCCCCTTTCTTGGCACATCGTTCATTATCGGATTTTTGATATGTCTCGCCATATGGCCTTCCGTTCTTTGGCCTGTTCTGCTGGCGGGTGTTGGAATGTTGCTGTTGATGGCGATTCACGGGATATTCAAATACAAAGATATTCGAGTTTTCTTTTTTATACCCTTTGTCGTACCGATCCAGATATTGGGTTACGGATTTGGGTTCGGGGGTGCGCTTATCCGCCGTGTGATATTTAGCGGCCGCGAACAGGCGGGATTTGTAAAAAACTATTATAAATAGACAGGAGAAGATATGTCAGAGCTGAAACAAACACAAAAATGGGTTAAGCCATTTGTTATTGGACTGGTTTTGCTTATCCCCTTATTATATTTTTTCTCACCTATGATCTTTCAAGGTCAGCGGCCGACAGGCGTTGATGTTTCAGCCTCCAAGGGCAGTACAAGCCTCTATGTAGAATATCAGGAAAAAAGCGGCGAAAAAGTTTTGTGGAATCCGAATATTTTTGCCGGTATGCCCGTTTACCCCCGAATAACACCCAAGATCGCGCATGTCGATTCATTTATTAGTATGCTAAGCAAGGTGATCTATTCATATTTTTGGTATTATCTTATCGGAGCGTTGGGGGTATTCTTTTTATTGAAATATAAAAAACTTCCCTGGTATATTGCCCTGATCCCGGCAATTGCCTATATGCTGTTACCGCATTGGATGGCCTTACTTCATGTAGGGCATTTTGCCAAACTCCGGGCCTTTATGATCATGCCCTGGTTGATCTTAAGTTTCAATTTTTTGGTCAATAAGCGTTCGTGGCTGTCAGTGGGTCTGTTTGCG
The DNA here is from genome assembly GCA_034660515.1 of Fidelibacterota bacterium. Lineage (GTDB taxonomy): Bacteria > Fidelibacterota > Fidelibacteria > Fidelibacterales > Fidelibacteraceae > M50B103. Next base: position 48,981 of record JAYEJI010000012.1, on the reverse strand, counting down.
GCAGCATTTTCGTGGATCATGCGCACCCAACACGTTCAGGTTGCCTTTTATGGGATCCTGATACTACTTTTCCTTTTTCTCGTGCCGGTTGTCAGGATGCTTTTCAATAAAGAATGGAAAGTATTCGGCGATCTCGCTATGAAAGTTGCAATGGCTATTGTATTGACCGTTGCCGTTTCGAGTCAACCCTTTGTTAGTCTTCAGGAATACACCCCCCATTCAACAAGAGGCGGAAATGCCGTTCAAATGGATGTAAGTAAGGTTGATCAGACAGAAACAAAAGGCGCTGGATTGGATTATGCGACAAAATGGTCTTTAGACGGGAAAGGTATTATAGGTTTTGTGATCCCTCGCTTTACGGGAGGGTTATCTCAGGAAACCTATCAAGGGAAGCAATATCCACAACTTAAAGGAAGAAGTGTGCCGGGTTATTGGGGGGAAATGCCCTTTACGCAATCCTATGATTTTGTCGGTATCCTGATATTTATTTTTGCCCTTATCGGGGTGTGGGTTTATTGGAAAAAGGATGGTTTTGTCCGCGGACTGAGCATCTTCTCGGTATTTGCAGTATTTCTGGGACTTGGCCGGCATTTTTTGCCCTTATATAAACTATTTTTCAACTTTATACCCTATTTTTCAAAATTCCGCGTTCCTTCCATGATCATGAACATGGTTTTTCTTGCTCTGATCATTTTGGCCGGATATGGGCTAAAAGCCGCGATCGAAGAAGCTAAAAAAGCAAACTGGAAACTATTTGCCACGATTTTTGGAGGAGCTGCAGGTGTTTTACTGCTAATTCTGCTTTTCAGCGGTGGGTTCGCTTATGAAAAAGCGGGAGAAGCTGTTCGTTATGGAGCACAGACAATGACCATGATCAAAAACATCCGAAAGGAATTTTTACAAGCCGATACATGGAAAGCTTTTATATTTGTTTTGGCTTCAGGTAGTGTTCTGGTTGCTTATTCATTCAAGAAACTTAAACCGGTCTTTGTTTATGTAATGTTGGGGCTTTTGATCTCTATTGAACTTTTTAGTGTCAGCAATAAGGCGTATAAGAACATTCCTCTTGGCAGTCCCAAAAGTATTAATCGTCGCGAATTCAGACAATCGGACATTACACGTTATTTATCATCTCAAACAAAAGATTTCCGTGCTTTTGCTCTTGGACAGGACAGTAATCATTACAGTTACTTTTATCCAACGATAAGTGGTTATTCCGCCATTAAACTTCAAACCATACAAGATCTTCGCGAGCATTGTCTTTACACATCAACCGGCCTGAATTGGAATGTAGTAAATATGTTGGGTGGTAAATATGTTATTGTTCCCGGGCGCATGCAGGAAGTGTTTTTACAAATGGCAGCCAGCGATGAAGCACGGAAAGAGATCCTTTACCTCAATCATAACGCCCTACCCAAAGCATGGTTTGTAGAAAAAATTCAACAATTTTCTTCTCAGACTGATATGTTAAGATACATGAACAGTAAAGATTTTGAACCGTTAAAAGAAGCCCTGTTGTTAGACGCGGAAGAATTCTCAGATAAAGCCTTCAGCCCACAGGGGCAGATCACATTAACTGAAAACACACCCAATCAACTTAAATTTTTTGTTGAAACAGACAACCCGCAATTTGTGGTCTTTTCCGAAATGTATTATCCCGAAGGCTGGAAGTTGAAAAAAGGAGACGAAGAGATCTCCATTATTCAAACTAACCATGCTTTACGTGGAGCAGAATTACCGGCAGGTGAATATACTTTGGATATGGAATTTCATCCGATGTCCTATTATGCCGGTATCGGTATTGTCTGGATCGGAGATATTTTGATGTTAGTCCTGATAGGAGGCTCTCTTTTTCTTACCCATCGCGATAAATTTTTCAAGAAACCCGCAGATAATAAATGAAAACGAAAAAAGTATTAGTCATCACTCATGTCTTTAGTACGTTTGTGCAGCGTGATGTTGCAATACTGGAGAAAAAATTCAAAGTAAAATGCCACACTTACGACGGCGAGAAAGATCTATTAAGCAATTTTTTTGCGCAAATAAAGTTAAAAATTTGGTTGTTGCGGCATATCTGGACGGCATATGCCGTCTATATTTGGTTTGCCGATTACCATGCATTTTTACCGGTTTTGTTCGCACGCATTTGGAGAAAAAAATCTTTTATTGTTGAAGGAGGCTACGATACAATATCGCTTCCGGAATTAAAATATGGCTCACATGTCAATCCGCTGCGAAGCAAAATGAGTACTTTTGCAATGAAGCATGCAACATTAAATCTCCCCGTGTGCGAAACCCTGATCCCGGAAATAAAAGCGATTGCGCCACAGGCCACAGTCCAGTGTTTATATACCGGATACGATGCGGCTATATTTACGCCCGGAACGAAAAAAGAAAAAATTGTTTTAACAGTTGCCGGGGGAAACACCCTGCAGCGTATTCGCTTAAAAGGCGTGGATATATTTATTCAAGTCGCCCAAAATATGCCCGAATACCGGTTTATTATTGTGGGTATTGAAGAAGAAGGAAAAAATTACTTGGGCCAGCTTCCGGAGAATGTATTTGTTATTGGGAAAACACCACAGAAAGAGCTAATTACCTATTATCAGAAAGCATCAATTTATGCGCAATTTTCAATGCGCGAAGGTTTACCCAATGCGGTATGTGAAGCCATGATGTGTAAATGCGTGCCTGTTGGATTCGATGCCGGAGGAATATCGGTTGCTATTGGGGATGCGGGATATATTATAAAGGATAAAACCATCTCTCAAGCAGTTTCAGTGATCCGGGCTGCCATAGATCGTGTTGAAGAACTTGGTCCGAAAGCCCGTGAACGAATCATAAAAATGTTTCCACAGCAATTACGGGAAAAAAAATTACTGGATATTTTGGAAAACCCCGAAAACACCATGAAAGTTATATGATAATATTTGTTTTACAGGTGCAAAAACGATGAAAAAAGTTTTGATCATTACTTATTATTGGCCACCGGCCGGCGGTCCGGGTGTGCAACGGGTTCTTAAATTCGCAAAATATCTACATGAATTTGGGTGGATGCCACTTATTCTAAGTGTTCAAAATGGAGAATATCCGGCACTTGATTCCACTTTCGCAAATGAAATTCCGGCGGGCATAAAGGTATACCAGACAAAAACACGCAACCCCATTACTTTTTATAAAAAGTTTACGGGAGAAAACAAGGAATCAATTCCCATTGGAATATTAGCCCAAAAGAAACTCTCGTTTAAAAAAAGAATTGCAAATTTTGTTCGATTAAATCTAGTCATTCCCGATGCAAAAATTGGCTGGATGCCTTATGCCGTAAAAGAAGGAAACAAAATTATCAACGAACATAAACCTGAAATGATTTTTTCTTCCTCCCCGCCACCTACGGTCCATTTGATCGCAAAAAAACTTTCCCGGCATAATAATATAAAATGGGTAGCCGACCTCCGGGATCCCTGGTCGCAAATTTATTATTACAAAAACAATCGTTCCGGCATTGCGGCCAGAATTGATGCATCACTGGAAAGAAAAACCCTCGCTTCTGCAGATGCGGTAACAACAGTAAGCAAACATTTCAAAGAATTGATTATATCTGAAAAAAGAAAAACAACCATTATTCCGAACGGATTTGATAAGTCGGATTTTGGTGAAGGCAATTTCCAAAAAACAAAAAATGAACGATTTACTATTGCTTATGTTGGGGGCTTGAATGAAAACCGCTTCTACCCCTTGTTTTTTCAGGGATTAAAAAATTTCGCTTTACAGAATAACATCAAAAAAGAAAAAATCCTGCTCATTTTAGCCGGACAAATTCAAACAGAATATCTGGAGAAAATACGCAATATACTGGAAGATTCTGTTGCGGTAGACTATAACGGATATATAACGCATCCTGAAGCGATTCACATTATGTCTCGCTCGGACTTGTTGGTCCTTTTTATGGAAAAAGCAAGTAATTACAGCGGGCACATTCCGGGTAAAGTTTTTGAATATCTTATCACAGGAAATTATATTTTGGGCATTGGCAGTAAAAACAGCGATGTTGGAAAAATATTAACTGAAAGAGATAGCGGTATTATTTTGGATCAAGAAGATGACCTTTCAGGCACATTTTTTAAATTGTACAATACATGGAAGTCCGGGAATTTATCAGGAGCGGACCCCCGAACGCTTAAAGAATATTCAAGAAGGAATTTGACCAAACAATTATCCGAATTATTTGACAGCTTATGAAAAAATTAAAACAAATACATTTCATGTCAGACAAATTAATAAGGGACCTTAAATCCCCAAAACCACGTTATCCGATCACCGAAGATCTGCACTCTAAAGATCTCGGTGAATATTATTTTATTTTTGATGAAAAAAGAGTTGCAAGCGGGGCAGATCAGCCGCTGATTAAAAAAAATGATGAAAACGGAATTCCCATCAATAAAACCTATGTTGATGTAAAAAACCAGGAATATGTTTACTTCCCCATATCTATCGGACAGATGGGGCTGGCGGTTTTTCACACCTATTTGAAAACAAAAAATGAAAAGGATAAAGAACGGTTCTTGAAATTCTCCGAATGGTTTGCTGATGAAAAAAATTATCACATGGATAACAGATTAGGCATACGCTGGTTAACCGACGTACCGCTTCCTCAATATAAAAATAAGGGACTTTGGCAATCCGCTTTTTCTCAAAGCCGTGGAATTTCGATATTAGTAAGAGGATATCAATTAACAAGTAATCACGAATGGTCCCAAAAAGCATGGCTGGCAATGAAAAGTTTTAGAATCCCGGTAGCGGAGGGAGGAGTAACATCATTTACGGACAAAGGACCTTTTTATGAAGAATATACTGCGGAGAAACCGACACTTGTTTTAAATGGTAAAATTTTTGCCCTGTGCGGCATATATGATTATCTCCGGGTTTTTCCGGATGATGAAATGACAAAAACTATTTTTGATGACGGAATAAAAACACTTGAAAATATATTGCCGGAATATGATCTTGGCTACTGGTCGCGTTATAATTTATGTCGCGCCGAATGGTATCCCTCTGTTGATCCCGCCACTATTGGATACCAGCGCCTGCATGTTACACAGTTAAATATGCTATACCAATTGACCGGCAAGGAAATTTTCAAAAAATATGCCGAAATATTCAGCAAACAAGATACATTATCCAATGCACTTAAAATGTATATTGAAAAATATAAAGCCCTTAAAAAAATCGGAAGACTATAGGTTTTAGAAACCAGATCACACAAGTCTTTGTGTTTTATTTTTAAATCAAACTATCCGGCTTTTCGAAAAAAGGTCAACGCCAGTGAGGCTTTTTTTCATTACCTGATGTATCTAATAGCGGAATATTTTGAGTGCCATTAGGGTTGACGGTATAAATTCCATAATTTCCACCAGAGTTGCGCTCATAAATAACAGTTTCACCATCCGGAGACCAATCAGGCCAGGATTCATTTATACCATTTATTGAAACGACCTCTTGAATTTCTCCCGTTAAACGATCCGTAATGAATAATCCAAATTGAACCATTGAAGTCGAACTGTAATATCGTCCGGAAAAAAGCACAAGATTACTATCTGCAGGGTTCATATGAGGAAGACGTTCCTCGCCATTTCCTTCAGGATTTAAAAGCAGGGAATTTGTTCCATCAACATTTGCAATATATGCCCTAAATCTTCCATTCCAATATGAATAATATAAAATGTGATTTCCATCCGGGGAATAAACAGGCACCCAATTCGTTGCATCATCTTGAATAAGGGGTATCACCGATTCAGTAAGCAAATCATATTCATAAATATCACAGGTGCCATTATAACTTGAATGGAATAGAAACTTATCATCAGTGGGATGCCAGGATAAACATTGAGGAGAATATTCTGACGGGATATCAACAATCTCTAAATTCAAGGTTTCAATGTCCACAATATATGATGGGATTGGGTTGTTTTCTATACCCGTAGGGCGCTGAAAGGATACTTTTTTCCGGTCCGGGGACAATTGCGGATAACTATCATTGTAATCCGAAGATGTTAATTGCCGAATATTCGCACCATTTATATCCATAATATAAACATCGTAAGTACCGCTCCAATCGGCTATAAAAACAATTTTTTCCTCTGTTGCGGATAAGGTACTAAAACTGCCAACGATCGTTACATTAGCATATGATCGGGTCGGATACAAAACAATATTAATGACCGGCGCAATATTATTAATATCTGCAGTGGTATAACCATAATAATTCATTTCCTGTGCTTCATTATAACAGAAAATTTCAAATTTGCGGTTTTCACCAAATGGAACATCAGGAATCATTCCGTTAATAATTGTTTCAGAGACTGTTAAATCAATAGTTATTGTATCCATATCTTCCGCAGACACCTGACAATAAGCATAAGATATTTCAATACTTGCCGGTTTTAATAATTGAAAACTAACATTTTGCTGATCAAGAAATGGAGTATTTTCTTGAAGGAAACACCCGGAAAGCAATACAGCAATAATAAATATTATTTTTTTCATATCACACCTTTTAGTATTCATATACGGTACTACTCAAATATTAAGCGTAAAGTTTCTATAAACAAAATATTTTTTACATTATCAATATACCCCCCCCCAAAAAATATATTAATAAAAGACTGATAATGTGATAAAGATCATTTATTTATAAAGCCAAGATTGCAATACTAATGACACATTATATTTCAAAGATCATGAACAATTGGGGAAAAACCGGACATACCAGGTTAGGGGAAAATAGGCAACAGAAGCTTTTTTCCTGTGATGAAAATGTTAAGATTTTGGCGAAAATATTCACCGATATTATAGAAAATTAAATATAAATCAGTATTATTTTATATCACCCCATTTAGCAGATATTTAACGATCTACAAATAAAAAATAATCATAAAATCAGGCAATTGTTTGAAAATATGTTGGAAATCAACGGGTTATACAGAATTTTCACTATAACTTTATCGAATTTATAATAAATTGTTTATTCCACAATATAGCATTTGGCGTAGTATTTAAATCGTATTTTTTGGCTTCTGAATTAAAAATACCTTGTTAATGGTGCAATATTTAGCTAAAATTTCTGGGATATAATATGTTAATAGACAAAAAGCATTGAAAAAATAGAAAATAGCTAAGGTTAATAACTTAAGGAGGTTATTTATGAAGAAGCTTGTTGTAGCCGTATTAGCTATTCTTATAATTTTACCTATGTGCGCATTTGCGCAGGCAACAGGTAAGATTGTTGGGGTAGTCACGGACGCCAAGACAAATGAACCCCTCGCGGGAACCAATGTTCTTATAGAAGGAACGGTTCTCGGCGCAGCTGCAGATGCCGACGGTTCGTTTATTATCTTGAACGTCCCGGTTGGAGCATATGATGTCTCAGCGACGATCATTTCGCATAAAAAGCTCACGATACAAGAAGTACGTGTTCTTTCCAGCGTTACGACCGAGCTGAATTTCGAACTTGATGAATCTGTTATAGCAGGTGAAGAAGTCACTGTTGTTGCAGAACGTAAATTGTTTGAAAAAAGTGTTACATCGAGTGTTTCCATGGTGACATCTGATGAGCTGGAAAATGTTCCGGTTCGCGGTGTCGCAAATGTCATTGCCAGCATGGCCGGTGTAATAGCTCAAGATGGGGTTATTCACATTCGTGGTGGCCGTCCTCACGAAGTTAAATTCTATGTTGGTGGTGTTTCCACATCGAAACCAACAACAAATGCTAACGTGATGACAATTATTCATGATGCTATTGAAGAAATTCAAGTATTTGCAGGTGGTTATACCGCCGATATGGGAAACGCAAATGCCGGTATCGTGAAAGCAGAACTTAAAAGCGGTAGTTCAGATTTTAGTGGATCACTGGAATTGCGAACAGATGGATTCCGCGATCCTGAACTGGGTAAAGCAGTTTTAGGAACATATAACTATGGACACCAAGCTGCTATAGCGACTATTGGTGGTCCGATTGGTGATAAAGTAAAATTCTTTATTGCCGGTCAATATGACGACAGAAAAGACTCTGAAGTACGCTTTAGTGAAGGATTCTCGTTTCTTGATAATACAAACAACAATCCTTACGATCCGGATAATCATGATTCTGTGGCTCTTATTTATCCCGATGGATTTACTCCACACCACAGTCAGATGACATACGCCATTAATGGGTCTGTTACTATTGATGCACCGATTCGCTTACGCTTTGACGTACTACATGATTTTACAAAATATGATCGAACAGAGCCGCCAATGTTGAATACGTTGAACAACAGAACATATTATTATACAACACCTACTACACTACTTTCAGCAAAAGCAACCAAGTTGTTCTCATCGACGTCCTATCTTGATGTAAAAGTTAGTTATTTCCGCTATGCGCGTGAATTAAATGACCCGTATTTTGGAAATGATTGGACAAAATGGTATGATAGTGCCGCGGTATATGAAGCAACAGACAGCGCCGTTGTTTATCGTAATGCATGGCAACCACAGCGTAATTATATTATTAATGGTTTCCCGATCGAACGTGACGGCGAACCCCTTGCTTTTTATTTTAATGAAGAACAAACGTATGTGGGTGTAAATCTTGATTATGTTAATCAGATCAACAAACATAACGAATTAAAAATTGGTGCGGATTTCAAGCATTATACCATTCGCCGTTTTTCGGTTAATCCTGCCCAAATGCTTTTAGCTGCAGAATCTGGAACTATGGCAGGTTATACAACCTATGATAGTCTGTCCGGTATTCCAGTGGATCTTTGGGTATTTAATGGCAGTGTGAATGCTTATGGTTACGATGTCTATGGTAATAAAACCAATGCCTCAACATCATATACCACCAGTACGGGTACTCTCAGTATTGATGGTCCAAAACATCCAATGGAAATATCCGCATACATAATGGATAAAATTGAGTACAAAGATCTGATCATCAATGCCGGTTTGCGTTTTGATTATTTCGATACAGATGACCGAGAACTTGTAGATCCATCAGATCCGATCGTAGACCAAAACACCAGTATGCTGGCAGATTCCGCTTGGACCGATATGGCTCCAAGCATGCATCTCAGCCCGCGTTTGGGTTTCTCATTCCCGGTCGATGATAAAACCGTTTTTTACTTAAACTACGGTCAATTTGTTCAAATGCCGCGATTAAATGAAGCATACTTCAGTTCATACACTTATGCACGCCAGGTCGTACGCCAGGGATACTATTTCCAAAATCCGGTTGGATTTGGTTTAAAACCCCTGCATACCACCTCTTATGAGGTTGGATTCCGTCGTGAAATAAGTGATTTCGCAGCTTTTGACATGACCGCATTTTATAAAAATGTAAAAGGCTTGATCGAAGTTTATAAACAGCTTCCCGCACCGGGATCAACTATTCCGGGTGCTTACGATAGATTTATAAATGGCGACTTTGCAACGCAAAAGGGATTTGAGCTTCGCATGAATATGCGCCGCACAAACCGTCTTGCCGGAAGTGTTAATTATACTCTGACAATGGCTGAAGGTACTGCATCAAATAGTACCGCAGCGCATGGTGCAGCATATATGAACACCGTTATGCCATCTACAATCAATCCACTTGACTTCTCACAAATGCACACCGGTGCGATTAATTTAGATTATCGTTTTGGTGACAATGATGGTGGTTTCATCCTGGAAAACATGGGTGCCAACATGTTGATCACGTTCTCAAGTGGTCATCCGTTTACCCTAGTTTATGCAAGCCCCGGTGGACAATCTGATCCTTATACCGCAGGTATTGACTATATGGATGACACCCGTGACCGACAAACACTTGAACCCCTTGGTTCATCAACGACACCATGGCAATTCACTACCGATCTTCGTCTTGACAAATCATTTAAATTCGGTAGTTTGGATGCAAATGTGTTTGTTACGGTTACAAACCTCTTTAACCGTAAAAACGTAGTCAATGTTTATGAATTTACCGGAAATGCAGAAGATGACGGTTATTTGACAGATCCTGTTCGCTCGGGAACAACCATTGCCAATAATGGCGGTCAAGACTATATTGACATGTATACAGCCATTAATCTTGTGAATGGCCAGGCTTACTGGGATAATATTGCAAAAGAACTGTACAGCAATCCACGCCAAATTAAGTTTGGTATCCGGTTGGCATTTTAACATTGATAAAACGTATAGTTAAGGAGATAATGATGAAAAAAATAATTACGTATGTAGCCATTGTCGCATTGCTCTTTGCGGTCGTGTTGGTTGCTGCACCTTTAGATGGTCAGCCCCTGCAAAAGACAGCGGCAACGACAGCCGGCCAGGTAACCCGGTCGATGTCGAATATTTCGAACTGGGGTTACTGGGTGTATTCCAACGGTAAATCCGCGCAGACACCCAACGGTAGTTCCGGAGGTATTTATCCACGAGGAACAGCCGGTGCAATTTACCAAGACGGATTTATCTGGGGCGGTAAAGTTGATACCACCGGTAACGATATTGGTGATGATATCCGCGTAGGCGGACAGACCTATAATATCGGTACGATCCCCGGTTGGGTTATTACCGGCGGCGACTATGCCGATGCTGTTACAGCAGATCCTTCAAATCCCCTGGTTCGTATCTACCGAATTCGTTTGGACTATCTGAGCCTAACTCATGCAATGCTCATCCAGGATGCAGCAGAGCTGAATGAAGTCAGCCCCAGTAGTGTCACAGAAGCTATGACCCAGGAATTAATGGATCAGTATGCTTTGGACTGGGAAGAATGGCCGGTAGAACACGGTGCTCCCTATTATGATCTGGATAATGATGGTGTCTATACCGCCGGTACAGATGAACCGGGTATTGCCCAAGCAGATCAGGTCCTATGGTATGTTGTTAATGATTACAGCCAGTCAGCCACTACAGGTCTATATGGTTCATTACCTATTGGTATTGAATTGCAGACGACCCTTTGGGCATATAATCAGCCCGGTGTTCGTTTAGGACAGATCATTTTTAAATCCAATAAAATCATCAACAAATCCGGAAAAACCATTACCGATATGTATGTATCACAATGGGCCGACCCGGATTTGGGTACATATTCCAACGATTTTTGCGGATGTGATACGACATTAAGCATGGGCTATGCCTATAATGGTGAAGCTACCGATGCCGATTACGATGCCTTTGATCTGGCACCACCGGCTTTTGGTTATGACTTTTTCCAAGGCCCTATGGTTGCAAGTCCCGGAGACACGGCTATTTTTGAATTAGAATATGTAACCGGATATAAAAATCTTCCGATGACTTCATTTGGATGGTTTTCAGCCGGTGCAGCAATTGAAGATCCCACCTTGGGTGAATATGAAGGAACCCTTCAATTCTATAACCTGATCAGAGGATATTTACCACTTGATGATGTTGTAAATCCAACACCATGGTATTTGGGTAATGATACTACCAAAGCAACAACGATGTTTCCGCTTTCCGGAGACCCGGTTGCCGGCACAGGCGATTTAGACGGTACGGAAAACTATTTTCCTCCGGGTGATCGCCGGATTTGTTTATCCTCCGGTCCGTTTACCTTTGAACCGGGCGACATCCAAGAAGTGGTTGTTGCTGTTCTTGGTGGACTGGGTGTTAACAATATCGGCTCCGTTGCAGATCTAAAACTCACGGATGCTGTTGCACAAACTCTCTTCGACGGACTCTTCCTTGAAGTTCCGAAACCACCGGCATCACCAGATGTCACCGCTCGGGCGTTTGAGAACACCGTTGTTCTTGAATGGGGAAGTGACCCTGTTAAGGTTGCCGCTGTTGAAGAAAATCCTGTTTCCGGATATGAATTTGAAGGATATACCGTATATCAATTACCTCATGCAACCGCAACAAAAGATCAAGCAGTTCGCCTTGTAACTTATGATATTGACAACGGTATTAAGTTAATTTACGAAAATAGAACCCCCGGTCTTTATGAAGGCGAAGAAGTATCTGTTCCGATTTGTTATGGAGATGATACAGGTATTCAACGCTATTATGTAATTGACTGGGATTATGTTGACGGTAAACCGCTTTATGAGGGTAAAACATATTACTATGCTGTTACTGCATATAACCAAAATCATGATGACGGACGCTTAGCTGAAAAAGCTATGGAATCCGCAATGATTGCTCTTCCTGTAACGCTACAGGAACCGCTTCCGGGTAGTATGCTAAATACAGTTGTTGCAAGTGATATTACTGCTGAACATACAGCTGGTTTTAGTGGTGGCCAAGTTTCAATTAAAGTTGTAGATCCTTTTGCTGTAACCGGCGAAGACTACTCGATTACTTTTTCATATAATACAGATTCAACAGCTATCCTGTTTAATGTACTTGATGAAAATGATGTCGTATTAAGTAGTAATAATTCTCAGGTTGTTAATTTAACCGATAAAGGTGGCGCACCTATCGTTGACGGACTTGAGATCAAAGTTGCCGGTCCCCCTACAGGTATTGCTGAATGTGTACAGCCGGATGCTCACGGAAGTTCAACTATCGTTGACTACAATGTCTGGCATTCACTGCAGGCAGCCGGAGACGGTTCACAACCCTGGCATCGTGCCGCTGGCGCTGCTGCGATGATCATGGATTCACGTTCCGGTGATTTGAATGGCGGCCTTTATGCCAACGTCCCTGACCGTTTCCAGAACTGGGGAACTTCGGATTTTGAAATTGTATTTGGCGATTCATCTGTTGCATGGAGTTATTTAAATGACTACGTACTGACAGAAAAAGTCCCATTTGCACTTTATAAATACAATCTTGACGGTACTGTAAAACGCCAGTTCATCGCAGTTTTTGATGATCAGGTTACAGGTACGGAATATACCTGGGATCAAGGTATTGCTTCTGCATATACCGCCACCAGTGGTTACGAAGAGATCTACAGTTATGACAATTTAGGTACAGGTTATCAAGTTGCAGACGAAGCTGCCTATATAGCAGCAGATGATATTTATGCCGCACCTTCCAGCACCGGATGGGGCAGCGCAGGTAACCCTTACGGTTATCCGCAGATCAACCGCCTGATCGTTGCAATGTATCCCGAAGGCACAACAGGACCTCCTGTAGCTGGTACCGTCATTCGCTTCAATACATATAAGCCGATTGACCTTGATGATGTCTTTACATTCACAACCGCCGGACTTGATCCGACAAGCAGTGATTCATTGATGGCATTAGCACTTGATAAGATCAATGTATTTCCGAATCCGTATTATGCATATAATGAGTTGGCAACATCTCCGTATGATCAATATGTAACCTTTACACACTTACCGGCTAAAGCAACGATCAAGATCTTTAACCTGGCAGGTATATTGGTTAATACAATTGAACATGATAATGCTGCTTCCCAATTTGAAAAATGGGATTTGACCAATGCGTCAGATATCCCGGTTGGAAGCGGTATGTATCTTGCTCATATTGATATGCCGGATGAAGGAGCACAGAAGATCTTGAAAGTCATGGTCGTTCAGAACAAACAAATTCTGGAATACTATTGATGCCACATGAAATTAACATAACCATATTAAAGGAGTGTTATGATGAAAATTCGAAATAAATTCATGTCGCTTGTCCTGATCATAGCCTTGATTGTCAGTATAGCTTATGCGGGAGATGTTGACCGTGCCGGCACTACAGCCGGTGTTCAGGTCCAGATTCCCGTTGGCGGCCGTACCTTGGGTATGAACGGATCCGACATTGCCTACACTTCCGGTGTAGATGCAATATTCTGGAATCCGGCCGGACTAGGTGACTTTACTGGGCAGGTTGACGGAATGTTTTCCGCGTCCAAAAATATTGCAGATATCACTAACAGTTATTTCGGTCTTGCTTTCAATACCGGGAAAACGGGCATTATTGGTATTAGCATGAAATCCACGTCACTTGGTGTAATTCCAATTACCACCGTGCAGGACATGGACGGTGCAAGCGGTGCAACCTTTTCACCGACATTTTCGGTGATAGGTCTATCGTATGCAAGAAAACTGACAGACCGTATTAATGTCGGTTTAACTGGTAAATTCATTTACGAAAGCATTCCGCGCGCAAGCGCAACTGCAATCGCATTTGATTTTGGTTTACAGTACAAGGACTTGATGGATGTAAAAGGCCTGTCTATAGGTCTTGCCATTAGGAATATGGGTTCAAACATGCAATACACAGGCACTGGTATGCTTGAGTCAGCAACACAAGAAGGTGAAACCTATGATGATTATTTTTATCATCCAACATCATCTGATCAGTTGCCGGCAAGCATGGAAATGGGTATATCTTATAAACCTACCGACATGATCTTGCTTAGTGCAGTGTATCAAAACAGTAACTCCGAAACAGATTATCTGCGTATCGGTACTGAATTGAACTTTGCGAATATTGGATTTGTACGTGCAGGATATTCATTTGAATTGAATGCTGCAGGTGCAGACCTTGGACAAAGTGTCTATGGTTTGACCCTTGGCGCTGGCGTCAAATTTGATGTCAACACAACCAAGATATTTGTCGATTACGTATATCGTCCGGCTCAATATTTTGGAACCGAAAACCTTATCAGTTTAGGAATTGGACTCTAAGTCGAATACTTAAGACATAATAAAAAACCCTCTGCCAGCCGGCGGGGGGTTTTTTTATTCAAGTAAAAAATATAAGATATAAAGGATAATTAACAATGACGTAAGACATGAAACGTAATTTAATTAAATAATTATTTGCAGAGCCATTTGCCATAAGGTAAATGGCTCTGCGATGTATTAGATGGACAAATGTAGAGACGCAGCATGCTGCGTCTCTACATTATTTAACAGGGATAAATCGCAAAATGCCAAGGCATTTTGCGAACCTTAAATTTTCTTTAAACACTTAAACACCTAAACCTCTTCCTTCAATATTTGATCACAATATATCAAACAAGACAATATGGAAGCAGATATCGTAGTATTTATACCCTCAACACACAAGATATGGTGTGATATTTAGGTAATAATAAAATCCATAATGATAAATCATCAATAACCCCTGTATTTATATTCACTTATTTCAAAAATAATTCGTTTTTTTTCTTGTTGACCTGCAATTTATCATGTAATTTTAATTTTAACTGGAGAAAAACAAAATGTTAGACCAAAAAGATAGGATTATCTTAAAGATCTTGCAGGGGAATGCCAGAACATCAAATGCAGAGATCGCCCGACATATGGGCATGACCGCTTCCGCTATTTATGAACGTGTAAAAAAGCTTGAAAAAGCAGGAGTGGTTAAAAATTACGAAGCAAGGCTTGAACCCGGTATTTTAGGGCTGAATCTTCTCGCGATCGTATTGATATCACTTTATGATTTGACAAAAATGCGGGATACGGGCAAGGCTTTAGCCGGATTTGACAAGATCCAGGAGATCCATTACATAGCAGGTAAAGGGTCTATTATGGCAAAAGTCCGCACTTCAGGTACAGAAGACTTAGAAAAATTATTGGATAATATCAATCTGATCGATAATGTAAAGAACACAGAATCGACGATCGTATTGAAGACAGAAAAAGAGACATCAAGTTTATACGTTGAATAGAAAATAATTTGGAGGCTATTATGAAACGTGTTGTTATCGCGACATTGGTTGCGATGTTGTTCATTAGTACTGTTTTTGCGGTTCAGACGGCAAATATTCCCGTCGACCAAAAATCCAGAGTTGAGCGCATTGTAAAAGAAACAGGCAAAGAGATCTACACAGAGCAATTTTCAAAAACCACCGCAAAATCCGCATCAGCTTATGATCCGGTCTTTGCAGCTGTTTTAATTGATTCCAGTAAAAACGGTTTCGGCATGGTTTCCGGTATTACAAATCCTATCTCACACAGTGGAAATACATTTGTCATGGCTTATCGCCAGTGGATCGGTATTGACCAATCCTCAGGTGCCGTTGGGATGGCTTACAGCCTTGACAATGGAGAAGTATGGACAAACCAAAGTAATTTAAACGCAACATCTCCCGGAGAGCTGACTGCGCGTTATCCTTCTGCTATCGGTGCGGGAACTTTCCCTTTCATCGCATGGTCGGAATATACCGGTATAAGTTCCGGTTTAGCAAGTGATGCAAAACCTCTATATGTCGTAGATATGCTGGGTTTTGGCGGCGGCTATTTGACCAATCCTCAGTTGATCGGTGATAGCAACAATCCTGAAGGTCTATGGATGGGCTGCCCGGATTATAGTGAAGAAACGGATGGTAGCGGACATATTAATATTACCTATACGACATGGCGTGAATTTGATGCGAATGATGTGAGCAGCCATAATATATATTTATTCAGATCAACCGATATTAGTGCGGGAAGCGTAACATTTGCCGGTGCCGAAAAAGTTCTTGATTCAAAAACCTATTTTGAAGAAGGATCCACAAGTGGTTCAACCACTTCAGATGCAATGCTCTCAATCGCCGATAACGGCGTTGGTTATATTGCAAATGTTGCCTACTGGCACACAGACTATCAACCCCTCGTTGATGATAATGATTATCATACTTTTAAGATTCGGAAAACCACAGATTATGGTGAAACATGGAGCACAACTTCTTTTGATACGGATGTTCCTTACTATTATGTTGAAGATCATATTTTTGATGATGGCATTTTTGACATCTATATTCCCAGCCAGCAATTTGAAGTGGTTTATGGCACCGATACGGTGATCGTTGATGAACTTGCCGGCAATGAAGATGCTATTGTTGATACCTTGAACTATCCCGGCCTTTTCATGGGTTATGATAATGATATGGTTGTTGACGCAAATGGAGGCGTCCACTTCATGTGTCTGGTCATTCCCGAATCCGAACAATCGGGATATATTATGCCAACCGTTCATGAAGGCTGTGGTTTTTACCACTTGTATTGTGCTGATCCGGCATCTCCGACGGCCACTTGGGAGGTATCTTTTGTAACCAGCATGCGGAATACCTGGCGTTTTAGTTACGGACATAGTGATCGCGCATGGCAAAGCTTTTTCCCTGCGATGGCAACTTCTACAGAAGATCCCAACGTGATCTATGCTGTGTATCCTAAGGGTGATATTTACAAGGAATGGGATGCCGAAGAAGCTGACACACTACTTTATAAAAGATCTTATGATATCTTCGTTCGCCGTTCTTTAGATGCCGGTCAAACCTGGCAGACAGAGATCAATGTAACGAACACACCGGGATTCGACGAAATTTGTGCGCATGCAGATCCTGATGCAACCGATGATCATGTTTATCTGATCTATCAGGTTCCGGATTATTCTACCCATACTGTAGATGAAGATACTTTGGATGCGGTACCGGAAGATTATAAAAACCGGGTTTATTTTATGGATGTTCATTATGATCTGACAGGTATTGAAGGTCTTGTTGATGTTCCTGCTGAATTTGAACTGGAACAAAATTATCCCAACCCTTTCAATCCAATGACAACGATCGCTTTTGATATTCACCAAGCCGGTGAATATAACCTGGAAGTATTTAATACTCTGGGCCGTAAGGTCAAGACTCTTTTCAATGATTATAAAGGTGCCGGACATTATGAAATTGAGCTGGATGGCTCCAATATGTCCTCAGGTATTTATTTTTATTCACTGACAGGTAATGATGTAACGATAACCCGCAAATCAGTATTATTAAAATAAATTGTTTACAAACATGCAGGTTGCCCTTTCTGTGAAAGGGCCGCCTGCCACTTAAGGGGATTGTATGAAGAAAGGTTATATCCTTTTTGTGGTTTGTCTGCTATTTTTTGGCATGGCATATGGCGATATTGTCGGATCTATCCGCGGTACCGTTGTTACGGCGAATACAAACGAGCCGCTAATAGGTGTCAATATCATGGTCGAAGGAACCCGCAAGGGTACTTTTACC
The DNA here is from genome assembly GCA_034660515.1 of Fidelibacterota bacterium. Lineage (GTDB taxonomy): Bacteria > Fidelibacterota > Fidelibacteria > Fidelibacterales > Fidelibacteraceae > M50B103. Next base: position 31,040 of record JAYEJI010000012.1, on the reverse strand, counting down.
GATCAGACCGGCTACTACAATATTATCAACCTTCCGATCGATGAATACACGGTTAGTTATACAATGATCGGCTTTAAAAAAGTTATTCAAAAAAACGTAAAGATCATTCGCGACCAATCTACCATTATTAATGTTCGCATGGAAGTTGAAGCTGTGCAGGGCGAAGTGGTTGAAGTTATTGCAGATCGCCCTTCGGTTGAGAAGGACGTTGTGGGCCGCAAGATCGTGATGGACACCGAACAGGTGATCAATTTACCCGTACGCGATATGACAGAAGTCTATACGCTGCAATCAGGTATTATTGAGATCAAAACCGCCGACCTGGGTATTCCCGGATTTGAAGAACGCGGGATTGAACAGATACACGTTCGTGGCGGACGCGCGAACGAAACGGGTTTTATGATCGATGGTATGTACATTGAGAATCCGCTGTATGGCGGTAAGGGTAAAGGTACACGCCTGAATCAGTTTGCCGTAGCTCAGGTTGACTTTCAAACCGGTTTCTTTAATGCGGAATACGGCGATGCAATGTCGGGTATGATCAACACGGTTACCCGTACCGGCCCCAAAAAATTAACGGGTATGTTACGATATGAGCGCAGTAATTTCGGATCGTTTTCTTCAGAACAAGACCAATTACGGAATTTTACAAAGATAGCAGGTGGTTTTGGCGGTCCTTTATTTACAGATAAGATCCGCTGGTGGACAAGTTTTGATCAGACCAATTCGGCATATGCCGTCTATAAATTTGATGATTATGCTTTTGATATGGACAATCCCCTTGGTGAATACAATGAGATCAATCATATCAATCCATTGGATACCATTGCCGGATGGAGGTCATTTGGATTTGATAATACTTTTGATATCTTTTCAAAACTAACGTTTTTGGTTTCACCCAAGATACGCTTGAATCTTTCACACTGGTATGTAAATTCAAATTATAAAGCCTTTGACCCGGCGTATATTTTTTACGATCTTGGAAAGAATGAAGTATCGAAGATCTCCAAACGTTATGCGCTTGAATGGCGGCATCAGTTAAACGATAAAACATATTATACCTTCAATTATTCGAATTTTACCCAGGAAATGACCATGGGCGTGCGAAATTACGATTCGGACGAAGATGGTTATCCCAACTGGGTGGAACAAAAATATCTGGCTGATTTTTATGACAGCACAAAAGTGCCCTATATGGATGACGGTACCGGTAACAACATTCCCCTGGAATATGTTCTTTCCGGAACAGATACTATCTGGCACCTCGGCGATGATATGGCTGAATGGTTAACGCCCGATCAGTATAATCGACCCTATATTCTATATCCTTTCATTGATGAGGATATGACTATTAGGTATCAAAACAGTCCAAATCTTGAGAATTATGCTTTTGAATATTATTATAGCGGTGCTGACCGTTATCACCATTATACCCGTTCACAAACACAAGAATTCAGATTGGATCTTACTTCTCAGGTTAGCAGGCACAATCAGGTAAAAACAGGACTTGATTACAAGACGCACAATATCATTTTTAATGAAGTTCAGTTACCTTGGTTATCAACGCCTTATACGGAAAATTATAATAGGATACCTCAGGAATTTGCGGGATATATCCAGGACAAGATAGAGTATCCCTGGATGGTCATCAATGCAGGTTTGCGTTTTGACGCCGCCAATGCAAATGACTCCATGTGGACCGATCCCCGTGACCCGAATTCAGAGATCGTTCCCACAGAATGGGAATTCCTGTGGAGTCCCAGACTTGGATTCTCTCACGTGATCACAGATAAAGCGACCTTTACCTTTGGATATGGTATTTATTATCAAAACCCGACTTATCGCGATATCTATAATAATATCGATGAACGCGACGATCTTGATCAGTTCTTTAATTCACCGGTGCCGCTTATGGGAAATCCTACGGTTAGTGCACAGAAGGTAACAAGTTATGAGTTCGGCTTAAATACCGAAGTGACCCGTAATTATGTTTTAGGTGTTGTGGGTTGGTCTAAAGATTACAGTAATATGAACTCAACCGAACAAGTTCGGACCGGATCAGTATCTTATACGACCTTTGTTAACTACGATTATGGTTCGGCTCGTGGTATGGACCTGATCTTTGAAAAACGCCGCGGGCAATTTTTAACGGGAAATCTCCAGTACACCTATTCTGTCGCCAAAGGCAACCGGTCCGATCCCTGGGAAGGTTACCGTAATGGAGAGAATCCGCTTACCATGCCCAAGAATGAAGTGTTGCAAGATTATGACCGCACACACGATTTTAGTGCACAGTTGACCTTTCGCATTCCAAAAGGTTACGGAATTCCGATCGGTTACTATAAACTTTTCCAAAACACTATGACCAACCTGACTTTTGTTGCAATTTCGGGTGCACCCTATACCCCAATATTGGTCAGTGAGCAAGCCGGTCCTCAAAACAGCGAACGCATGCCGGCTTACTATACGACTAATATTGCAATAAGAAAATATATTGACCTGTTTGCATCAAGTCGTATTGTATTGGGTCTTGTTTGTACTAACCTGTTTAATCGCGAGAACCCGCTATATGTCTATCCTCGCACAGGTACACCGGATAATCCGGGCGGAAGAGATGAAGCTTATATTCTTGACGGGATCAGAAGTTCAAGCTTCTATGACCGCCCATGGTATTATGATGATCATCGCAGCATTGACTTTTTTGTTGAAGTGGAGTTTTAAGGAGTTAATTCATGAAATATATACAACGAATAGGATGTTTACTTTTACCCGTTTTACTTCTTGCGATCCCGCTTGAAATAAAATATGGAACGCAATTTGCGAAAACGACCGCAAATCCGATCTACGAGCGAGCAAAAAGCTACGCCGATCAAGGAAAGTTCAAGACAGCTATCCTGAATTATGGGAACTTTGTCGATCATTGGCAGGGTGATGTGGCCGGTGCCTGGGGTGAATACCAGTATCTCGCTAATGTGTCCTTCATGATCGGTATACCCGGAAGCGATAAAGACGGGAATGCCTATCCTTGGGCCAATCGTCCGCATCCGGCAAATCCGGATCAAACAATTTACTGGGGTTCAACTGTGTCCGAATCCTGGTTGGATAGAACGGGCAATCAGATCAATACGGATTGGGATGTTGTTGTGGGCTCAAGAGGAAAAACCTTTTCCGGGGATATCACAGCCGGTGATTATGCCGCCCCTACCTGGACGGATGAAAATGACACATGGCCTTTGTTGGCTACCTCAATTGCACCCGAATCATGGCCGGTACATCAGAATGACGATGGTGAAGATGAACGTTTTTGGCCCGGATGGTACGCGGTAGATACTGATCCCTCATCTCCGACATATGGAGAAGAAGTCGACGGACGTTTTACCTCGGATGTTGATATTTATCTTGAATTCGATGATGCTTATGCTGACCGCGAACCGGTTTCTTCATTTAACGGATATTCCACCGGCTCACGTGTGTATGCAACGGTCCACTCCTATGGCCGTGCTTATGCAGAAGATATTTTATTTGTAACCATGAAAGTGGTGAATGAAAGTGATAAATACGGACAGAACGACGGCGCAGGATACGATTATGAAGGTGTTTACTGCGGATTCTATTTTGATGCGGATATGTTCTCTGCCTATTATTTTGGCGGGAATCGCCCCTGTAATACCAATGATGGTGATATGATGGGTTATAATAGCACCTATGATTATGCCTATATATATGATCTGGATCAAAAAGAATGTAATGGAGCATATGATGTTGATGCTTTTGTTGCCGTTAAACTTTTAGATACACCAAAAGCCAGCGATACGGTCTGGGTCGATGAAACAGAATATATTGCACCGGGTGAAGAACTTGGACTGACTGACTGGCACTGGTTTGATTGGTATAACCGTCCGGGTGTTGTGGACAAAGAAGGCTCCGGCGGACCTTTTATCGGTGACGGCTCACAACCCGAATCGCCCAAAAAAGAAGAATTGATGTATCAGTTAATGTCAGGTGATACCACAGGGTTGACAGAGAGGGAAGATGCCTGGTATTTTCATCCCGATGATGGCGGTGCTTTAAATCCGCATTATGATAGTATGGAAGGATTGTTAACGGAATATCCGGATGGACTTGATTGTGTGTGTATGATGTCCGCGGGTCCTTTTGATTTCGCCGTTGGCGATACGGCTATGTTCTCGTTTGCTGTGATCATGGGTGAAAATATTCCGGATCTCAATCGTAACGCGAATATGGCGCAGATCATGTACGATCTTCGTTATCAGGGATTCTCGGCTCCACAAGCACCCATAGTATCTGCCGTTAGTGAGTGGAATTCCCAAACCGAAGAAATAGCGGTTCGTATTGTATGGGATAATATGGCTGAAAGCTCAACTGATATTGTAACGGGTTATGCCGATTTTGAAGGCTACCGTCTTTATAAATCCACCGATGGTGGACAAACATGGGGTGACCCTATCTATGATGTAAATCAAACACAGGTCGGTTTCGAACCTCTTGCACAATATGACTTAACACTTGATGAAGATTTGGCTCGTTACGGCCGTGATATCTCCGGTCCGGATCCGGTATCACCATGGGTCAACCTTGGTACGAACTCAGGACTTCAGCATGAATATGTTGATGAAGACGTACAGGTAGGCAAAGAATATACTTATGCCGTAACAGCTTATGATATTGGTATTGAACCCGGTTACACCATTGAGATCTCCAGCGAAGAAGTAATTGATGATTCATCCGGATTGACATATGAAGTAATTCGTTATGATACAACATGGTCTGTGACCAATACCGACGATCAGTGGTCCACCTATTCATTGGAAAGTCTTGAAAACCCAAAAGGAACAACGCCACTTTCACCTCAATTTGTCAGGATCACACCCTCGCGATATCCTATAGATATTCGTGCCGAAATTGACTTGATCCCGGGTGATAGTACGGTAGGGAATACAGAAACATTAATTCGTATTGCCGAACCCTCCAATGTAACCGATCATGAATATATGATCACGATCACAGCCGATCCCGCTACTTCTACCGGCCCCGATCTCAAGAACCCAAGATACTCTGTTGTTGATGTGACCGAAGGGCTTACTTTGGTTAGTGAGCTGTCGAATAATGATATTAACCCTAATGTCATCTCAACTTACCGTCCGATCTTTGATGGCCTGCAAGTTGTGTTTGACAATGTTGAAAGGGCGGCAGTTGATTCTGTAGCCTGGGCATCAAAACAACAATATATTGAAACGTCTCCATGGTCAACCTTGCCTTATCCTCCGGCTTCGGATTATGCTATTATTTTTGGTGCTGCCGATGAAGTGTTAGATACCGCATATTGGAATAGTTTGGCTGTTCAACGGCCTGTACCGTTCAAAGCGATCAAACTTCCCGGTGGCGAATCTGTTCCTATACTGGTATTTGAGGAAGCCATTAGTCGTGATGATACTTTGAATTTTCGCGATGATATTACCTTCTTTGAAAAAAGCATACCCGGTCGCCCGGTTGGTATGTCCATACCTACATGGGCTTTTGAGTTCACATGGGATACCATGCTGGTAGCTCCTACAGGATATCCCTTTATCGCCGGCGACACACTATATTTCCGTACGCATAAGCCTTTCGAAAATGGCGACCAATTCACATTTACTGCCGCGGACTTTAGCGAAGAAGTCATTTTAACTGAAGATGATCTTAAAACCATTAAAGTGGTTCCTAATCCTTATCTTGTATCTGCCCAATGGGAACAGAGTCAATACACTAAAAAATTACTGTTCACGAATCTTCCCAGCGAATGTACGATCAAGATATATACTTTGACCGGTGAATATGTCAATATGTTGGAACACAATAATCCCTATGATGATTCGGAAGCATGGGATCTGACTACGATCAACCGCCAGGAAATTGCGCCGGGACTCTATGTCTTCGCAGTTGAACTACCGGATGGCAAAAAACACATTGGCAAATTTGCCATTATTCGATAAGGAGAGCGCAGATGAATAAAATGAAGCGTTCATTCATTATAATATTGGTCTTACTCTTTACAGGGTTGGGATTTGCCCAGGAAGTGGACATCCCGGAGGACATATCCAAAGTTGCCACTAATGCGGCGCAGTTTCTAAAACTTGAAGTGGGAGGAAGGGCAACAGCTATGGGCGGTGCCTATGTTGCCGGAGTGGATGACATGACGGCATTGTTCTGGAATCCCGCCGGTTTGGCAAAGATCAACCAGCAGTCCTTTTATGGGACTTACACATCACTTTATGCCGGCATTCAGCATGGATATGTTGCATTTGGTATGCCCATAGGCCGTTCGGATTATATCGGTGTTCATATTACATACCTTAATTCGGGTGAAATGGAAGTGACCACCTTGACTTACCCTGAAGGTTCGGGCGAGTACTTTTCGGTCAGCGATCTTGCCATAGGTTTATCTTATGCCCGGACCCTGACCGACCGACTGAGTGTAGGTGGAACGGTCAAGTTCATTAATGAGACTATTTGGCGTGAAAGTGCAAGTACCTTTGGTTTTGATATAGGCTCACAATTCGATACGGGTATTCTCGGTGTGAAACTGGGTATGTCGATCACGAACTTCAGCACAAAATTCAAATTTGATGGACCGGACCTGAACATCGATGTTGATACGGATCCCCTATATGAAGGAAATCCCGATACGGAAGCTCGCCTGAATACTCAGGAATGGTCATTACCGCTGGTATTTCGTTTAGGTATTCTTGTAGATATACTCGGCCCCAACAGTGAAATTCTAAAGAATCCGGATCATCGTATCAGCTTTGCATTTGATGCAAATGACCCCTTGGATCATTTTCTGCGTTTTAATACGGGAGTGGAATATTCCTTCCGGGAAATGCTGGCATTTCGCGCAGGATATCATTTAAATTATGATGAAACCAGTTATTCGGTTGGTGTCGGCCTGAATCTTGATCTCAATAGTATGCCTTTGAATATTGATTACGCTATTGTAAATTATGGAGTTTTAGGATTCATTAATCAAATAAGCATTCAAGTAGGAATATAATAATAAACAAAAACTTGAGAAAGGAGAACACACATGAAACGTGTAGTTGCTTTGTTATTGATCGCTAGTGTTGCTTTGTTTGCAGCAGTAGCACCTCAAAGTGATCTCAAGATGAACGCAGGCAATCCGATGGTGAAGCTGCCGACAGCAGAAATTAAAGTTGCGTCGCTTCAGATCGAGGACACTCATGTCCGCTCATTGAATACCAATATGTCAAAAGCTCCGGCTTTGGCTGTTGATACCAATATTGTTACCGTGGTTTATCTTGAGGACTTTGAAAGCGGTGCCGCCGGATGGACACAGTTCGATGGAACTGCTCCGGATCCTCGTGGTGCTTGGCATCTGGATGACTGGACTACCGGCGATTCGCTCTGGTGGTGCGGGGATTATGCCAGTGACGGTTACTTAAGTAACTGGATGGTTGCCCTCGAAACACCGGAAGTAGTATTGGCAGGTGCAGACAGTGTCCTGAAGTTCTATATGGAACTGCATTCCGAAGGCACGGGTGGCGAACCGACAGGTTATGATGGCTGGGACGGTGCCAATGTTCAGATCACCAATGATGATGGTGAAACATGGACCATTCTTGAACCCGATGTTGTCCCTTACAATTGTACCAGCCTCTACTCATTTGGATATATTTTCAATATGGGCCCGGGTGTTCCCGGATGGGGCGGTATGCAATCAGGTAATGTCGAGGTTAACCTTGCCGATTATCTCGATGATACCGTAAAAGTACGTTTTGTATTTTCATCTGACGGTGGTTATGATGTACTGGACAATGCTGCTCTTCTCGGTATGATGATTGATTCTGTTGATGTTGCCGGAAATGCCGTATTCAACGGTGCAGAAGCAGACGGCCTTATTTCCTATGCTGTAAATGAAGCACATGGTGCTTATTGGACGATCGAAAACCGGACAGATTCAATTCCGTCACCGACGCACTTGTTGCGCAACTATGATGTTGGCGATACAACTTATGCAATATTATTGGAAGATTATTTTGTATCTCCGTCGATCGTTTTACCGGATGAACCGGCAACTTTGATCTACTGTAACTTCGAATTTCTTGCTGATTTCGGTGATGAAACCGGTGATTTCCCGAATGTGGATTATTGGCGCCTTGAAGTATCTCCGGATGACGGTGAAACATGGAATGCAATTTCCAATCCGACAGGCGGTTCATTGCCAAACTATGTTTACAGTCAGCACATTACATCCTGGTATGATTTCCAGTATGCTTATGGGGAAGATTGTAACCTGACACCTTTTGCAGGTAAGACAGTCAAATTCCGCTTCTATTTCCATTCCGATGAAGATAAACCTTCCGGTCAAGGCCTCATGATCGACGATTTTGTTGTGTACACACAGCCGGATCTTCCGATCCCGACCAACGTTTCTACTGCAATGAATGTCGATGACAATGTTGTTATTGACTGGGATGACATGGATGGTACCTATCAGTTGACTAAACAATTCCTGGGAACCGACACAAGTGATTGCGGTGCTTTTTATGCTCCGGGTTGGACCTTCTGGGGCAATGATAGTGTTAGCGGATTTGGTTTTGGTATGCCTTATAGCACAAACAGCAAGGACCTTACCTTTACAAATCTGGAATTTGCATTACCGAATATAAATCCTTACGATGACAGCATCAGTGTTGCGTTGTTCGGTGTTGATACGTCTATACACACCCTGTATTGGTCCGACAACTTTGTTCCGGATACCGTGGAAGATATGCAATTATTGGATATCAGCAGTGAAGGAATTGTCTGGAATGGTGATTTCCGGGTCATGGTATTCTGTGAGAGCAGTCCTTATTATCCGGCCTTCTATATGAATACCGGGCTTGACGCTTCAATGAAATTATATTATCCGGGTGTCGGATTCTATAGTACGGCATATTCTTCACCTGTTGGTGCAATCGGGTACACAGAAGTAACCTACAGTGGCCTGGAATACAATGTCTATCGTCGTGTAACGACAGAAACCACATTGACACTACTTAACAGCTCACCGCTAAGTGTAAACTCTTTAATTGATGATACGGCAGATCCTCTGACAGAATACGAATACTATGTTGTTTGTACTTCTGATGACTTTGAAGGTCAATTAAGCAATGGCGCTGCTATTTTCGTAACTCCTTCAGATATTGAAGAGAAAAAATACGACGATGGTGGAGCCGATGCGATCTTTGAACTTGCCATGGACACCATGGTCGTTATAAAGATCACACCTTCAACATATCCTGCAAAACTTGAAGCTTTACGCTTTAATGCTCTGTGGGCCGGCGATGTTTACAAAATTAAAGTCTTTGCTGATGACGCTGGTATGCCCGGCGACAGTTGGTTACTCATTGAACCTCCGGTTACGGCTATTGCAGGCTGGAACACTTTCCAGTTCATCGATCCTCTTACCTCAACCGGCAGCGGAATTGTTCTTCGCGACGGTGAAAGTGCCTGGATCGGCGTAAAAGGCGCCACACCGGGTGCTTATCCCGCATGGCTAGGTGCCGATACGGATAGTTACTCGGGCAAGGCGGCAATGCAAGTACCGGGCGGCGGATGGACCTCTGTTGCAGGTTATCTGATGGGTAATCCCATGATCCGTGGCTACTTCGATATAGATATCGATACAACAGCCGTTTCGGATGTGATTCCTACCAATTATGAATTGGCTCAGAACTATCCGAACCCCTTCAATCCGGTTACAACCATTCACTTTGAATTGAAAGAAACCGGTATGACAAAAGTTGATATCTTTGATATCACCGGCCGTCATATACGCACTCTCCTTAACGGAAGTGTTGAAGCAGGTGCTTATGACCTGAGATTTGATGCTGCTGCATTATCGAGTGGTGTTTACTTCTACCGCTTGACCTCCGGTTCATTCACCGATATTAAGAAGATGTCTCTGGTTAAATAATCAGATTTGATATCATAAATAAAAAAAGCCGCCCTGGAACATCGGGGCGGCTTTTTTATTTCAAGTAAAAAGTATGAAGTACAAAGGCAGAAGGAAAGAAGAGACAAAAATATAAAAACAAAATATATCTCTCAAAATCCAATTTTTTAATCTCCGAAACTCCGGAATTGTTTTCTTGACAATCAACAATTTTCAATAACCTTGGGTTTAAACCCAAGGCTACTGAAGTCATCCTGAATGCCGGTGCCTCATCATCATTTATAGATCATCCTTTTCCTCACCCCTCAACCCTCAACCCTCAACCTTCGACCTTCGACTTTCTTTTCTCCTTGCTTTATATTCTTGAAAATCATATCATTACGGATAAATAAGAATGGACTTATAAATGCAAAGAACAAGCAAAATTATCTCGATACTTTTACTCTCAGCTACGCTGCTCTTGGCTGTAACGCCGGTATATTATGCAGACAGATTTCTTTTCTCTTTAGATGAAAATGAGGAAGTATTGACCGCTGAACAATGTAAAAATTTAAATACACCATATCCCGAATTAAATAAATTGATAAAAAAATTCAATATCATAAAAATAGAACCTTGGCTACCTCATGCAAAAGCGACCGACCATGACGGTGATGTATATTTGAATCGCATTTATCGCTTGATCACCCAACAGGACATTGAAGCACCTCTTGCGATGATCGAAGAACTTAAAAATGTATCAACTGCCATTCAAAGTGCCGAGCGTGAAGCCATTATGCGAACACATGCCATTCCTGATGATCCCATGATAGGGAATCAATGGTATCTGGTAAAAGCCCAGGTGAAAGAAGCCTGGGATCTCTGGGACCTTGAAGGCGGAGAAATTCCCGGCGATCACCATATTGTTATCGCGATCGTAGATGATGGTGTGGAATATACTCATCCGGATCTTTGGAAGAATATCTGGATAAATCAGGATGAAATTCCCGCAGTGTATTTTGGCTTAATTGATGTTTCTCCGGCGGATAGCTTTATTACCGCAGAAGAAGCAGTTGCATTTACGGGAGATATTAACAACAATGGTACAGCAGATTTGCGGGATGTTATTTCAAGCAATTCCCTATTTATAAATGGAGTTGATGACGACACCGATGGTTATATTGATAATATTATCGGTTGGGATACTGATGGAGCCACAAGTGCTGACGATGACGACAAGGACCCAATGGTTACCAATAATAGTCATGGTACGCACGTAGCCGGCCTGGCAGGCGCTACCACAAACAATGGTGTGGGTATCGCATCAGCAGGCTACAATATTAGTATTATGCCCGTAAAAGCCACAGGAAATACTACCGAACGAAGTATTAATACTGGTTGGCAAGGTCTCGTGTATGCTGCACATGCAGGTGCAGATATTATTAATTGCAGTTGGGGTGGTCCGGGAGAAAGTACCTATAGCCAAAATTTAATAAATACCGCTTATAACCAATATGGTGCGATCATTGTTGCAGCAGCAGGAAATGGCGACGACGAGGATGGTCAGGATGCACCTCATTATCCATCAGGATATAAAAATGTTGTTTCTGTTACAGCGGTGAGTTCCTCGGATATTTTTTCATGGGCGAGTTACGGTGCGGCAGATCCGCGCGAAAATTTTGACGGTGTGGATATTTCCGCTCCCGGCGAAAATATGTACAGTACCTATTTAACAAAAGAAAGTACTTATGCGTATTTAAGAGGAACATCAATGGCTTCGCCATTTGTTGCTTCTTGTTTAGGACTGCTTAAATCAGTATATCCCGATAGCACTAACGATTGGCTGGTAGATCGCATACTCGAGAACACCGACCCTATTGATGATATAAATCCGGATTATGCCGGTCAAATTGGCACAGGCCGTGTAAATATATTTAAAGCATTAATGTTTGATAAACTGCCAAAATTATCATTTACCGATAAAATTGTGAATATTACAGACGGTGATGTGGATTCGGTTTTGAATCCCGGCGAAGAGATCACGTTGTTCATTGAATTGAAAAACGATACTGGCTGGACAGCGGCATCAAATGTTCAGGGTATTCTGCGAACCGGTGTTGAAGGAATAACAATTACAGATAGTATCGGAATATGGCCTCTGATCTCACAGAATACAACTGCAATAAATGACGGAGACGGTTATTCAATTCAATTCTCGGATAACCTGCTTCCCGCAGATTATGAATTTGAATTGGAATTAGAATCTGCCACTGATGAAGGATATCCCTACAATTTTAAGATACATTTTGATATTTCTCTTTCACTTGATCAGGAAGGATTTCCTTTCTATACCTCAACCGAAGTTGAGACATCTCCTCTTTTTGTGGACATTAATGATGACGGAATGCAAGAGATCATTTTCGGAGATAAAAGTGGAGAGCTATATGTTATAGATCATAAGGGTGACACCCTTGCCGGCTTCCCTAAATCACTTGGTTCACAAATCGGCGGTGTAGCCATCGCGGATATTGATCTGGATGATACGTTAGAGATCGTAGCGACTGCTTTTGATAAGCTAATCCAGGTATATGATGTCTATGGGAATCATGAGTGGACGCGACACGCCGATTTTTTTATAACTGCGATACCGGCTATCGGAAATATAGATATTGACCCAGAACTAGAAGTAGTTGTTGGCTCTTATGACCAAAAAATATATGCCATAAATCACGACAGTACAGATGTAGCAACCTTTCCCTATGCAACAGAACAGCTCCTGCATGGAGGTGTTTCACTGGCAGATATGAATGCAGATGGCCAGGATGAAATTATTTATATCAGTAAAAACGGACAATGCGGTATTCTTAATTCCGATGGAAGCATGATGAGCGGATGGCCGGTCAGTACCTCCGGTTCGGTTACCTCAGAGCCGCAAGTTATTGTAACGGGTGATCAGACAGCGATCATCTTGATGGGAAATGACATGGGTGATATGTACGGTTTTGATCTGGATGGGACACAACGCTTCATGGTGGATGGAAATGGATCTATAAAAGCATCCCCGGCAATTTATAGTTACGACGATAATATTTATGCGTTTTTTGCAACCACTCAGGGCAGCATTTACAAAGTTGATATAATAAATAATACGCTTGAAAGCGGCTGGCCCAAAGAGGTCAGTCCGATAAATCAGTCACTGATTATTGCAGATGTGTTGGATAACGAAACCGATGATGCCCAAGTACTTGCCATGGGAAACAATGGGTTTATTTATGCCCTTGACATGAGCGGCAGTCCGGTCGAAGGATTCCCCATCAATACCCGATTTTTATCAAAATCCGCACTGGCTATTACAGATATAGATGACGACGGTGATAACGATATTATTGCAGGTAACTATTCGGGAATATCCGTTATAGACTTAAAGAATTTTTCCGGTGAAGTGTATTGGCCCATGCATCGTGGATCTGCGGATCGAAAAGGATCTGTCAGTATAATATTGACCGGAATTGAAGACTTAGATATTCCGGAAGAATTTCAATTTGAACTGATCGGGAACGCACCAAATCCTTTCAATCCAAGGACAACAATATACTATAAGATCAATAATAGCTCACCTGTTGATCTAAGGATCTACTCACTTGATGGAAAACTGGTTATGACAAAAAATATTTCATACTCAGAAATTGGAATGAATAACATTAAGATCAATATGGAAAATTTTTCCAGTGGTATTTATCTGTATTCTTTAGAGTCCGGAAATGAGACCAGAAAAGCCAAAATGATTTATTTGAAGTAACGGATTATTTGTACTGTAAGGGACGGTCGCGACCGTTCCCGGCAAGTTCAAGTTCAAGAGAAAAAATTACTTTAACTGCCCATCCTCTCAATAAAAATCCTTGCAAAAATATACTAAAGGTTTTATAATAACGGGCTTGAAATTTCGGGCGTTTAGCTCAGTTGGTTTAGAGCACCTGCCTTACAAGCAGGGGGTCGGGGGTTCGAGTCCCTCAACGCCCACGAAAAGCCCACTTTGACAAAAAGTGGGCTTTTATTTTATATCAAGATTTTTAAAGTGTTAATTATTTCAACAATACCAATTTCTGCGTTGTCTTTATCATCCCGTTAATATTTATCACGCATACATATGCACCCGAAGGCATTCCGCTTGCATTCCAAGTCATTTGTTTTAACTGATATTGCCATAAAAGGTTTTTATCCTTTATTAAATTCTCTTAAATTACCTGCACGAATAATGGAGAAAAAATGTCAAAAAAAACTGCCGATACAATACGCCTTCTTGCTGCGGATATGGTTCAAAAAGCGAATTCGGGACATCCCGGTCTGCCGATGGGAATGGCGGATTGCGCAACCGTACTCTGGACACAATTCCTAAAATATAATCCACAAGATCCCGAATGGCCGGGACGCGACCGCTTTGTAATGTCCGGTGGACACGGCTCTTCACTTCTTTATACCATGTTACATCTTTCCGGTTATGATATTTCCATGGAAGATTTAAAAGCTTTCCGTCAATGGGGCTCCAGAACTCCGGGACATCCGGAAAGTCATCTCCCGGGCGTTGAAACTACCACCGGACCATTAGGACAGGGGCTTGCAAATGCTATCGGACTGGCATTGGCTGCACGTATGTCTGCAGCTCAATGGAATAATGATAATTGTGATATTTTTGGCAAGAATTATACTTATTGTTTCTGTGGAGATGGTGATATGATGGAAGGTATCAGTCACGAAGCCTCATCCCTTGCCGGACATCTGGCTATGGGTAAGCTAATATGTGTCTATGACAGCAATAGTATAACAATAGATGGTTCAACGGATCTGACCTACTCTGAAGATGTAGCTATGCGTTTTCGTGCCTATCACTGGCATGTTCAGGAAATTGACGGTCACGATCACGTGCAGATTGCCCAAGCATTTAAGATAGCGCAATTGGAATCTGAAAAACCGTCATTAATTATTGCAAAAACACATATTGGTTTTGGCAGTCCCAATAAACAGGACACAAGTACCGCCCATGGTGCTCCTCTTGGCGAAGACGAACTAAAATTAACCAGGAAAGCACTTAATTTTCCCGAAGATGAATCTTTTTATATCCCGAATGGTGTAAAAAAAGAATTCGCAGCCTATCAAAAAACATTGGAATCAAGCTACAAAAGATGGCAAGCTGATTTTGAGAAATGGAGATCGGTATCTCCGGACGCATACCAACAATATTCAACACAAGTTTCAAAAACGCTGCCTCAAGATCTGAAAGAAACGATATTAAAAACCCTAAGCGGAAAAGACAATTCAACCCGTGCACATTCGGGAAATATTTTGCAAGAACTTGCCAAACACATTTCCGGACTTATTGGAGGCTCCGCTGATCTTAGTGCATCCGATAAAACGGCACTCAAAAGTATGGGATCATTATCGAAAGATGATTTTTCCGGAAGAAATATCCATTATGGTATTCGCGAATTTGCTATGGGTGCGATCATGAATGGAATGGCCCTATACGGAAATGGCTTTATTCCTTACGCCGGAACATTTTTAGTGTTTTCCGATTATATGCGTTCGGCAATTCGCATGTCTGCCTTGATGAAAAATCAAGTTATTTACGTTTTTACACACGACAGCATTTTTGTCGGTGAAGATGGCCCTACACATCAGCCTATCGAACAGATCATGTCACTACGGCTTATACCCGGTCTTCAGGTTATTCGCCCGGCAGATGAAAAAGAAACCGCCGAAGCATGGCTGGCGGCAGTGAACCGCAAAGATGGTCCAACCGCATTGATCCTGACACGTCAAATCCTACCTGAATTGCATAAAAATGATCATTTGGATATAGCGGATTTTAACAAAGGTGCCTATATCATAAAAGATACAAAAGTTAACCCTGAAGCCGTGATCTGCGCTTCGGGATCCGAGCTTGCATTATGTATGGAAGCGGCTGAAAAATTGGCTCAAGAAGGACATGAGATCAGGATTGTGTCACTTCCTTCCTATGAAACTTTTTTAAAGCAGGAACAATCATATCGCGACAGTATTATTCCTCCGGGAAGCACACCGGTAATAACAGTTGAAACCGGCCGAACTTTTGGCTGGGGAAATGTAAGTTCTAATCCGGTTCTGCATATCGGTATTGATCATTATGGATTTTCAGCACCCTATCAGATTTTAGCTGAAAAATTTGGATTTACGGCAGAAGCCATCTATAATAAAGTAAAAGCGTGGCTCGCAACAGCTAAGGCATAAATTAGTTTAGAAAAAATAATGTTTTTATTAATGAAGATATTATATTTATAAGCTGTGCCACCTTAGCTCAGTCGGTAGAGCAACGCTTTCGTAAAGCGTAGGTCGCCGGTTCAAATCCGGCAGGTGGCTCAAAGAAATAATAAGGAATTGTCATGAGTATGTTCAAATGGTTAAACAGTGATATTGCGATAGATCTGGGAACAGCAAATACCTTAATTCACATGCGTGGTCAGGGAATTGTAATAAATGAACCTTCTATTGTCTCAAAATCGACAAAAACCGGCAAGATCATTGCGGTTGGAAACGAAGCACGGGATATGTTGGGTCGTACCCACCCTAATATTCAAACTATCCGCCCGATGAAAGACGGTGTAATCGCTGATTTTGAGATGACCGATGGCATGTTACAGGGATTTATCAAAAAGATCCAGCTTTCACGCTTTGCTCGTCCGAAAATGGTTATTTGTGTCCCTTCGGGTATCACAGAGGTTGAAAAACGCGCCGTGCAGGAATCTGCTGAACGTGCGAACGCAAGCCGGGTATATCTCATTGAAGAACCCGTGGCAGCTGCGATCGGTATTGGCATTGATATCTCTAAACCCATAGGCAATATGATCGTTGATATCGGTGGTGGCACAACAGAGATCGCTGTGCTTGCATTGAATGGTGTAGTTGCAAAAGAATCCATTCGCGTTGCCGGTGATGAACTCAACAATGCCATTGTACATTATTTTCGCGGTAAACATAATCTGTTGATCGGTGAAAGAACTGCTGAAGAGATCAAAAAAGCTGTTGGATCCGCTATACCAACAGAAGAAAAGATCATCGCAGTAAAAGGCCGGAATCTATTAACCGGTATTCCCCGCACAGTAGAAGTTGATGCCAACGATGTATCGGAATGTCTGCAAAAGACTATCGAAATGATGATAGCGGCAATTAAACGAACCCTTGAACACACACCTCCCGAATTATCTTCCGATATTTTGGATCGTGGTGTGATCCTCACCGGAGGTGGTTCATTATTGCAAGGACTTGATGAAAGAATTCGCCGGGAAACGAACCTTCCCGTTAGTATATCCGATGAACCTTTGCTATCAGTTGCAAAGGGAACCGGTAAAGTATTGGAGAATATCGAAAACTATCTTGATATTTTATTGTAGATGTTGAGTAAACTTTATGATTTCATTATTCGCAAACATCTCGAGATATTAACCGTAATATTCGTTTTTATATCTCTAATACTCCTATCCCAAACAGAAAACCATGTTGTCCTGCGAGTTCAAAGTAGCTGGCAGGATGTTTCCGTATTCCTGAAAAAACCGGCAGCTGAGCAACATCGCAAGAAAAAGGTCATTGAAGAGAACAAACAATTGCGAATGGATGTCTTTCGATTGAATCAGGAAGTTGCTCGTTTACAGAACTTGGGTACCGAAAATGAGCGTTTAAGAGAAATGATCGGTTTCAGGGACACCTCCCACTATGAATTACTTCCTTCACTTATTGTTTATAAAGGTTTTAAAAATGGATCATCAGTTATCACGATTGATAAAGGTCGGGATGAGGGTGTCCGGAAAGATAATGTAATTGTTGACAAAGAAGGGCTGGTTGGCCGGATACTGTCTCCCGGAAAACGAACAAGTATAGCCAGTATGATCATCGAACCCGATGTACGGGTCAGTGTGCGGATCAATCCTTCCCGGGTATACGGTATTCTAAAATGGCATCACGGTAATACATTCGTGATCGAGGATATTCCTACAACAATTGATATTCAGCCGGGTTGGACCGTGACCACATCGGGGCTTTCCGAAGTGTATCCGCCGGATATTCCGGTGGGAGTTATTACGCAAGTTAATACCTCGGAAAATGGGTTTACTCATATGATAGAGGGAAATTATAATGTTTCATTTAAAAACTTAAGAGAAGTGTTTATTCTGGGTCATGATGGAAACTAAACAAAATAGACCACTGATAGCATATATTATAATGAGCATTATGTTCATTATAAGTATTATTTTTAATGATTTTATTAGTATCGCCGGCGTACGCCCGGATATTTTATTGATCATATTGATCTTTTTGGTTTTTAACGAAAAACCCATCATTGCCATCATAGCCGCCTTTGGCTTTGGTTTTCTTCAGGACGTATTCTTACCGGGCTATATTCAGTATTGGGGGCTTTCGCCTCTCATTAAGATCCTGATCATTTACGGACTATTAAAATTTCTACCATTTGTTGAAAGATTAAGAGGTTTTACATTTCAGCTCAGTATTTTTGGAGCCATCATCATATATAATATTTTTTATAATTTGCTGTATTATTCCGGTTATGTTAAACCTCTTGTGGCTTTTTACCGTTATTCTTTACCGGAAACACTCTATACTTTTCTACTCCTTTTTATTCTCAATATGATCTTCCCGCTTCATAATAAAAACAGGTGATCATGCCGCATGAAATAAAAAACAGAATGGATAAATATCGGGTCATTACCCTTTTTATTATGACTCTTGTTCTTTTTTTGGTTCTTATTATTCGCTTTTATTCTTTACAGATAGTTAACTATACAAGCTATCGCAGCGAAGCTGTCGGAAACATGCTTAATCGAATTGATATTTCGGCACCAAGAGGAATAGTTTTTGACAGAGATGGCGATAAACTTATTTACAATGTTCCTTGCTATAATATTGTGGTTTACCCCGATATCATCACTCAGCACCCGGAAACCTGGGAAAAGCTGGAGAAAATCACAGGAACCCCGATTGAAAAACTACAAAAAACAATGAAAAGGAACCAATATGGTTCTTATCGGCCGGCTATTGTTTTAAGAAATATTGATCACCAGCTCAATGCCATTATAAATGAAAGTATTCAGGACCTTCCCGGTGCGGAAGTGTCTTTTGACCCCATCCGCGAATGTTCCGATGAAATACTAAGCGGTAATCTCTTGGGTTATACGGCTGAGATCCGAAGACGGAACATTTACAAATATAGGGACTCCGGTTATAAATTAGGCGATATTATTGGTTTTGACGGTATTGAAAAGCAATATGAAGATTTACTGAGAGGTAAGAGGGGATACCGCTATAAACAAGTCAACTCAATGGGTAAACCGCTGAATGATCTGGCCTACGAGCAAACAAATCCAATCCCAGGCAACGCCCTGTATTTAACCATTGATCAGGATCTTCAGGCTTGTGCCGAATCCCTATTGGTTGATTATGGCGGAGCCGCTATCATGATGAACTACGAAAATGGTGAGATCATTGCTTGTGTATCTTCACCTTCATACGATCCGGACATGTTCACGGAAGGTTTAACACAAACCGAATGGGATTCCATTGTTCAGGATAAGCGTATTCCTCTTTTTAACCGGACGATCCGTGGACAATATCCCCCCGGATCAATATATAAAATGGTTGCCGCAATAGCAGCTTTAGAAAAAGGGGTTATTACACCTGAAACCGAATTTGAATGTACGGGGGTTTACGATATGGGCGGTCGGCCATTTAAATGTGCCCATGTGCATGGTGTTGAAGATCTGAATGAAGCGATCGCGCACTCCTGTAATATTTATTTTTATAATATCATATTAAAATTAGGAGTTGACGATTGGAGCTCTTACGCTAAAAAAATGACATTTGGAGAAGTGACGGGAATAGACCTTCCGGGTGAATTGCCGGGTATCTGCCCGGACAGAAGCTTTCTGGATGAACAATATGGCCGGAGAAAATGGTGGAAGGGAATGTGGCTGAATATGGTGATCGGACAGGGAGATGTATTAATAACGCCACTGCAGGCTGTTCGCTATACCGGTATTCTTGCCACTCATGGAAAAATCGTTACGCCGCATTTATTAAAAACTATTCATTATACCGGAAACAATTCAATTGAAATACCCCAATACCCCGTTTCCTATGTTAGTGATATATCCAAATCAACCTGGAAAGAGATAGACGCAGGAATGTTAAACGCTGTTCAAACAAATTGGGGAACAGCAAGAACGGCAAATGTTCCGGGACTTAATATGTACGGAAAGACAGGTACAGCCCAAAATCCGCATGGTGAGCCCCACGGCTGGTTTGTGGGATATTCCAAACTTAAAGATTTTCCTTATGCCATTGTTGTCTTTGTTGAACACGGTATAGCAGGAGCAGATATTGCCGCCCCGGTTGCCGGACAATTGCTAAAAGCTTATTATTATATGAGAGAACAATGAAATTTAAAGACTTTTTCTCATTTAAATTGCCAGAGATAGATATTTCGTCCCTGATCCTGGTTTTTCTGTTAACGGGAGCGGGCTTGATCGCGATCTATAGTGCGACCTCTTTTGTCGGTACAGAAGCCAATATGCAATATTTCTGGAAACAAATAATAGGGATCGCCGGTGGACTGGCCATGTTTATCATGCTTTATTCAGTAAGAAAAAGTTTTTTATTAAGCTATGCGGAAATTCTGTATATCGTTGGAATTGTTTTAATCATTATTCCTTTTATTCTTTCAATGGTCACATCCGGAACCAATCGCTGGATAAATCTCGGTGCTTTCCAGATCCAGCCGTCTGAATACATGAAATTCATTTTGATCATTATGCTGGCAAAAGTGTTCAGCGAAACCCGTCGATCACCCTTACAGGCGGGTTATGTGCTTTATCCTTTAGGTATCCTTGTCATACCGGCAGTGCTGGTATTTTTACAACCGGACTTGGGTACGACTTTGATCTATTTCGCGATCTTTGCCGGTATGTTGTTCGCCAGCGGCTATAAGATCTACTATATCTTTTTGATCATTGCACCATTTATCACGATACTGGCGGCTTTCAATAGTTGGGTTTTTCTGGTGTGGGGCATCGTTGCGGCTGTGATCATCTTTTTGAATAATAAGAACATACTTTTCTCCGCCGGCATGTTCCTTATGAACATTCTTGTTGGTGTCATGACACCTTTCTTTTGGAATGCCATAAAACCATACCAGCAACAACGCATCCTGACCATGCTAAATCCTCATTTAGATCCAATGGGGGCCGGCTATCAAGTGATCCAATCACGGATCGCCATTGGCTCGGGCGGTTTTCATGGAAAAGGTTTTATGCAAGGTACTCAGGCTCACTTAAATTTTCTCCCCGAGCAACACACGGATTTTATTTTTTCGGTCATTTCTGAAGAATTCGGTTTTATCGGTATAACGCTTATCCTTTTTATTTACTGTTTTTTGATCCTGCGATGGTATCGCATGGCGATCTCGGCAAAAAGCACTTTTTCAGCTATGCTTATTATTGGAGGAACCACAGCTCTTCTTGCTCATATTTTTATTAATGTGGGTATGACGGTCGGACTTTTGCCGGTAACGGGAAAGCCATTGCCATTCATTAGCTATGGGGGGAGTTTTTTAATGACCGCATTTGGTCTGGTTGGCTTGGTTTTGAACGGCAACGCGGAAAAGTAAGCACTAGGGAGTGATCGGTAAACAGTAATTAAATTTCTAATTTTAAGTTTAATATTTTTCACCTATAGCTCATAATTTATAATTCATCATTCATCATCCATAATTCATAGTTTATAGTTCATAGTTCATAGTTTCCCCCCACCCCTAAACCCCTAAACTTAGTTTTACACTTTCTAACTTTATATTTCTAATTAACTTCGTTATATTATTCGCGTGGAAAAGCTTATTCTGAAAAACCGGAAAGCCTATCATGATTTTCATATACTTGAAAAGATTGAAGCAGGCCTTGTGCTTCACGGAACTGAAGTAAAAGCCATCCGTGAAGGAAAAATAAATATCAAGGAAGCTTATTGTAATTTTCAAGACAAGGAATTATTTCTCCTTCAGGCGCATATTTCACCTTATTCACATGCCGGATACGAACATCATGATCCTGTCCGTCCAAAGAAATTGCTTTTACACCAAAAAGAATTACGCAAATTGCGAAAAAAACGCGATGAGCAAAGCCTTACCATTATTCCACTTGCTCTATATTGGTCCGGAAACCATATAAAAGTAGAGTTGGGACTGGCTAAAGGTAAAAAATTATATGATAAACGACAGGATATTGCAAAACGGGATGTTCAACGCAATATTGATCGTCAGATGAAAAACTGATAAAGGAGCTGACATGAATAGCTTTCCATCATTAAATGAACAGATGGACATTATTCGCAAGGGTGTCGAGGAGATCATTCCGGAAAAAGAACTCGTTAAAAAAATTGAATTAAGCATTAAAGAACAAAAACCCTTGAGAGTTAAATTGGGCGCAGACCCCTCTCGCCCGGACCTTCACATCGGTCACGCGGTAGTGTTGGGTAAAATGCGACAGTTCCAGGATCTGGGTCATCAGGCAGTATTGATCATCGGTGATTTCACGGCAATGATAGGAGATCCAACCGGCAGAAGTAAGACCCGTCCGGCACTTACACTGGAAGATACAAAAGTAAATGCCCGTTCATACTTTGAACAAGCGGGGATTGTTCTTAATAAAAAGAATCTTGAGATCCGCTACAATTCCGAATGGCTTGCACCTATGAATTTCAGGGATGTTATTCAGTTATCAGCTCATTATACAGTTGCCCGCATGTTGGAAAGAGACGATTTTTCCAAGCGTTATGCAGGCGGTATTCCTATCTCCACACATGAGTTTCTCTATCCTCTTGCTCAAGCTTATGATAGTGTCGCAATTAAATCTGACATTGAATTGGGTGGCACGGATCAAAAATTCAATCTATTGGTTGGTCGTGATATTCAACGAGAATATGGACTTCATCCACAAGTTATCCTGACCATGCCTATTCTGGAAGGTTTGGGCGGTAAAGAAAAAATGTCCAAATCACTCAATAATTATATTGGTATTACCGATACACCTGAAAACATGTACGGCAAAACCGTTTCCATTAATGATGATATGATCATTCGATATTTTACTCTTGTTACCGATACACAAGCAGATGAAATAAATAAATTCAAGAAAGCTATGGAAGCCGGTGAAAACCCCAGAGATATCAAACATGAACTTGCATGGCGCCTGGTAAAGAAATACTATAATGCAGAAGCGGCCGATAAGGCCAAAAAGCATTTTCAAAAGGTCTTTGTGAAAAAAGATATACCGGATGATATGCCGGAATTTTTGATCTCAGACAATGAGGTGTTTATAACAAAACTGATGGTCGAAAGCGGATTATGTCAGTCCGGCGGTGAAGCAAAACGCCTGATCGCCCAAGGTGGTGTTTATCTGAACGGAAACCGGATAATCTCACATGCAAACGCGCTGGAAATCAATAACGGTGATGTTTTAAAGGTCGGTAAACGCAAATTCCTTAAATTGAAGAAATAAGAAAATCCCCATAAAACGATTCCATAAAGGTATACCATGAAATGGTCACCCCTTGCGGAAAAAATTCATCAATCGCTGGTCCGCAATGCTCTTTTAAAAGAAAAAGATAAAATATTGCTGGCAGTTTCCGGTGGTATGGACTCCGTGGTCATGTTGCATGTTTTTATGGAATTACAGCCTCGCTGGAATTGGGAATTGATTATTGGTCATATTAATCATGGCCTTCGTCCCGGTCAGGATGAAAAAGAATCTCGTCTTTGCAGAGAACTTGCGGAAACTAAATTCCTTAAATATGTAGAGGAAACGATTAACTTGCAAGATCCTCTGACCTTGTTGGAATATTCAAAAGAAAGCTCTCAAAATCCCAGCATGGAATCGCTTGCTCGCAAAAGCCGATACAAAACATTTTTAAAATGGTCCAAAGAATTCAATTGCGTTGCGATCTGCACAGCACATCACGCCAATGATCAGGCGGAAACGGTTTTATATCGCATGTTGACCGGTTCAGGGATCAAAGGATTAAGTGGTATTCCCGGATTACGCGGTCCATATAAAAGACCATTCCTGTCAATTTTGAAATCAGAGATCGAAACTTATTCAAGAGAATATAAACTTAAATATTTTGATGATCAAAGCAATCTTGACAAAAAATTTATCAGGAATAAAATCCGGCACGATGTGATCCCCGGTTTAATTAAAATGGGGTTTGATCAAAGTGAGAAAGCACTTTCAGATTCAGCGAGATCATTGGAAGAGGCCTCGCTGGCATTAGATCATTATGTAGAACTTGAGATAAAAAAAATATTGAAGCTTAATGAAAATTGCGTGGAATTAAATAGTAAAAGCTTTCAGACATTGCCTATTTTGGTACGGAAAAGAATTCTGCAAGCGGTTTATGCAATGCATCTTAATGTTCAACAACACTTGTCGGAGAAACAACTTGAACAAATGATCTTGTTTATCACTAATTCTGATGTGGGAAATAAAATGACATTATTTGATCTTGACCTGATCAAAAGCAGAGATAAGGTTATATGGTCGGCCGAACAGAATGAAAAGATATATAAAAGTTTTATTTGCCTGCCCGATCATATTGAAATTCCCCATAGCAAGAATTCTTTAGTAATTGATTTGATTTCAAGGCAAAGTGAACTTAAAATATCTGATAATAATATTGCCGTTTTTTCTACAGATCTAATGAAAAAAGAATTGATCCTTCGTTCATGGGAAAAGGGCGATAAAATGAAAGTGTTTGGTAAGGGAAAAGAAAAAAAAGTAAGCGATATTTTAAAAGACGAAAAAATTGATACACTAATAAAACAACGTTATCCCATTCTTCTCTGTGAAAACAAGATTATTTGGATACCGGGTGTAAAACGTTCAAATTCATACGTAGTCAATTACGATAAAGATAAAATAATAAAGATCACCTATAAACACGGAGCAGGAAAATGATCAAAAAAACCTTAACACTTGAGTATGGCGGTTCCTTTGATGGGGAAGTATTGGATCTGTTGATTTCAGAGGAAGAAATTCAGGAACAAGTAAAAATTTTAGCCAGAAAAATCTCAATTGACTACAAGAGAAAGAAAAAGCCACCCATTATAATAGGTGTTCTAAATGGCAGTTTTTATTTTATGGCTGACCTCTTGCGTGCAATGAGCATAGAAGCAGAAATGGATTTTATTAAAATATCCTCCTATCAAAAAACAGGCTCAACGGGCACTATTCGTTTGATCAAAGATATTAGCGCCGATATAACCGACCGTGATCTTATTCTTGTGGAAGATATTGTCGATACGGGGTTATCAATTAATTATCTTCGCAGGCATTTTGAGAATTCTTCTCCGGCGTCCGTTAGAGTTGCAACATTACTCTATAAAAAAGAGATCACAGAAGTTGAAATTGAACCAGAATATGTAGGTTTTGAGATACCCAATAAATTTGTCGTAGGTTATGGATTGGATATTGAACAACAATATCGACGCTTGAGAGATATTTTTGCTATGAATGTTAAGAAAAACCAATAAAAATGGAACATAATCTCATGGAGATATAGTATATTAATAGGATATAAAGGAGATCACATGTTCAACCGTTTTTATAATAGCCCGGGTGAAAATCCCAATAACAACCCCAAACCCAAAAAACCATCAGGCGGTGGTCCTGATTTTAAAGGTCCGGTTAAAGTTCCCAGAACTCCGCTGATATGGATAGGGCTGGTCATCGTTATGCTGGTTTTGGCACAGGTTTTTGGGACCGGTGGCATGCAGGGCGAAAAAAAACTTACCTATACCGAATTCAATAACTTTTTAAATGAAAATAAAATTCAGAATGGCGTTTTGGAGGGAAATACACTATCGGGTAATTTTAAAATACCTTATGTTGAGTATGTAAATGGCAAAGAAGTTGAACATCTGAAATATCGTGTAACTATCCTTCACCTTGATACGGAATTATTAAATCAATGGGATGAAGCCGGACTTGAATATGAATTTAAAGAACCGACAATAGGGTTTAAGGATATTTTAATGAATATCCTGCCCTGGATCGTAATAATTGGAGTCTGGGTCGTCCTTATGAGAAGAATGTCCGGTAATCGAAGTGGACAATCTGGCGGGGGAATATTCTCATTTGGCAACCAGAACCCAGGAAAAAAATTCAATCCCGAAAATACAAAGATCACTTTCAAAGATGTTGCCGGCTGTGTAGAAGCCAAGCAGGAGTTGGAAGAGATTATTGAATTTTTAAAAAGTCCGGAACGTTTTCAGCGACTTGGTGGACGCATCCCTCGTGGCGCACTACTGTTAGGCCCTCCGGGAACCGGAAAAACCTTACTTGCCAAAGCTGTGGCAGGTGAAGCAAAAGTTCCGTTCTATAGCATTTCGGGTGCGGATTTTGTTGAGATGTTTGTAGGTGTCGGCGCCAGTCGTGTCCGTGGCTTATTCGAACAAGCTCTTAAGAACTCGCCTGCTATTGTTTTTATTGATGAGATCGATGCAGTCGGGCGTCAGCGTGGTGCCGGATTAGGCGGTGGACATGATGAACGCGAGCAAACTCTGAATCAGTTATTGGTGCAGATGGACGGTTTTGATTCCGATGCATCCGTGATTGTGATAGCCGCAACTAACCGTCCTGATATTTTGGATTCAGCATTGCTTCGTCCGGGTCGATTCGATCGCCAGGTCGTGGTAGATGTTCCGGATGCGTTAGGTCGCGAAGGCATTCTGAAGGTCCATGCAAAAAATATTAAATTATCTTCTAAAGTAGATCTTAAAACTTTAGCAAAAGGTACACCGGGTATGGTAGGTGCCGATCTTGCAAATCTGGTAAATGAAGCAGCTTTGCTTGCAGCAAGGAAAAATCATAAATCTGTAACAACTATTGATTTTGAAGAAGCTAAAGACAAAATCATGATGGGGACCGAAAGAAAATCAATGTTGTTAAGCGAGGACGATAAAAAGATTACGGCTATTCACGAGGCCGGACATGCTCTTGTTGGACTATTGCTTAAAGATTCCGACCCGATACATAAGGTTAGTATTATTCCACGAGGCCGGGCATTGGGTATAACTCACATGCTTCCCGAAGCGGATAAATATAATTACAGTAAAAAATATATTATCGCACAGTTACAAGTCATGATGGGTGGCCGGGTTGCTGAAGAACTGACAAATGAAGACATCACAACCGGTGCAAGCAATGACATAGAACGTGCTACCGATATGGCTCGCAGAATGGTTTGCGAGTGGGGTATGAGCGATGCCTTGGGAGTAACGGCGTTCGGAAGTAAATCGAATGAAATTTTTATAGGTCGTGATTTTGGAACGACCAAAAATTATTCAGAAGCAACTGCACAAAAGATCGATCAGGAAGTTCAAAAAATTATCAGCATGACCTATGATAAAGCAAAGGATCTATTAAAAAAATATTTTTCCGGCTTACAGTTAATTGCCGATGCGCTTTTGGATAAGGAAACTCTTGATCGTGAGCAGTTGGAAAAGATTGCAAAGGACAATAATATTGAGATAAAGGGATCATAAGATCTTTGAAAATAATGGATAGATCAATGAAAACCCGGATAATGGGAATATTAAATGTGACCCCCGATTCTTTCAGTGACGGGGGCTTATACCGTAATTTCTCGGAGGTTCTTGCTCGTGCCGAAGAAATGATCACCGAAGGTGCCGATATTATAGATATCGGTGGTGAATCAACCCGTCCCGGTTCCGATTCAATTTCCCTCCAGGAGGAGATGGACCGCGTACTCCCCGTTGTTGAAAAACTAATACCTCTCAACGTGGAAATATCGGTTGATACGACCAAGTCCGAACTTGCCCTGGAATCATTGAAAATGGGTGCTGATATCATTAATGATATTTCAGGTCTGCGGTATGACCCAAAGCTTGCTGAATATGTTGCCACCTTTGATGCAAAACTGGTGATCATGCATATGAAAGGTATTCCAAAGACCATGCAGAACGACCCACGGTCACACGATATTGTTAATGAGATCAAAGAATTTTTTAACGAACAGCTCAAGATCGCTCTTGAGAAAGGGGTTAAAGAAGAAAATATTATTTTAGACCCCGGTATCGGTTTTGGAAAACGCCTTGAGGATAATTTGAATATTCTGAAGCAACTTGAAGAATTTCGCAAGATTGGATTTCCCCTATTGATCGGAGCATCAAGAAAGTCTATGATAGGAGAGATCACAGGGGCTAAGGTTGACAAACGCTTACCGGGATCCCTGACAATTGCTTGTATGGCAGCCTTACGAGGAGCAGACATGGTTAGAGTACACGATGTGGCTGAGACGATTCAGGCACTGAAAATATTAGAGCATATATGGTAGAATTATTCAACATTGGATTTTTATCTGTCACACTACTTGATATCATTGATATAATGGTAGTGGGTTTTGTCTTTTATGGCGCATATCTTCTGTTTCGGAATACCCGCGCCAGTCAGATGCTTTATGGTATGATCGCTATTGCGATCCTTGGTTTTGTGGCGCATTTGCTGGATTTTCGGGCAACTGCGTGGTTGTTTGAAAGATTGGCCACGGTATGGGTTATCTTATTTATAATTCTTTTCCAGCCGGAATTACGACGTATTTTATTATACATTGGTCAAAATCCTCTTTTGCGATGGTTGTCGAAATCTGAAAATACTAAGACCGAAGAAATAATTCATTCGGCATTTGAATTGAAAAAAGCGGGATTGGGTGCTCTCTTGGTCGTAATTCGTGATAGTGGCTTAAAATCGATCGTTGAGCGTGGGGTAAAAATAAATGCGATAATCAATCACGACCTGGTCCTGTCGATCTTTAATACTTCGTCTCCATTGCATGACGGAGCGATAATCATACATGAAGATAGTATATTGGCGGCAAAATGTATTTTGCCTTTAAGTGAAAATATTGAACTGGATCCCACCATTGGGACTCGTCACCTTGCCGGATTGGGCTTATCCGAAGAAAGTGATGCGATAGTGATCATCATATCTGAAGAAAGCGGTAAAATATCAATTGCAAATCAGGGAAAATTAAAACGGGATGTCAATGAAGACGAATTACGGACAGCCTTATATACCTATTTATCGAACCGTTAACAGTATTATACTTTTACTGTTAATGTTTGTATCGGGACTTTATTCTGCTGAATTAAAAGTGGAAGAAACCCCGGCTATGTTCACATATAATTGGGAAATGAGTGGTGAAGACCTGACCGAATTTGTTAAATCTGGACAAATATCAAGTAAGGGCATAGCCGGAAGCATCTTTTTTGAAGGAAGATATTATCCGGTTTATACAATATTAATAGAGAACAGCAAAGATCAACTTGCATACCAGATCAATAATCGCAAGGAAACGAAATTATCTGTTACTGCCCTATCTACGGATTACGGCGATATTGATCCTATGGCAATAGATAAATTTGATCCTGATATATTACAAGATTTTGTTCACCTCCATGAAGTACCGGGAGTAGGTACACTGGTAGAGATCATGCCATGCCTCCCTCAAAAAGATGGAAGTATCCGTTGTTTGACCCAGGCTGATATTCAACTTTTATCGACCAGTTCAAAAAGCTTAAATAAATCAAATCTTCAGAAAGAAAAAATAAATATTGCCAAAATAGCATCACTTAAAGCTGATTTACCGGACGAATTTTGTGCTCTTTACATTGAAGAAGCCGGTGTTTATCAAGTTAGTGGGCAAGACCTGGCTGACCGTGAAATTGATATTCGCAGAATAAATCCGGATAATTTAAAGCTGTTCTGGTGGGGAGAAGAGATACCCTGTCGGGTAACCAGCACTTACGAGCTTAGCCTGGAAACCTTCCAGTATCATAATGTTATCCAATTCTACATTCCGGAAATGAAAAACCCCTACGGTAGTTATAAATTTAATCCATTCTCAAAATACGATGTGATCCATTTAAGCTGGTCTGAAGGAAATGGATTAAGGTATATTCAGGAAAATAGTGAAATCGATGATACTGTTGCTCCTGAAAATAAATTTTTACCGGATGTTAACAGAACATTTAGAAGCACGATACATGTTGAAAAAAATCTAATATATCAACAACTTGCCCGCTTACATGAAGAAGAACTTTCGCACAAATATGAACATGCATTTAACTCTCCTGCCATAAGAATAGGCCGAAGCGTATCTTTCCCTTTTGAATTGTGGGACCCGGTTGTTGATTCTCCCTATAATGTTGATTTTACTATTCGCATGCAAGGATTAACATACTCCGTTGATGACGAAATGGACCATCAGATTTATGTAACAGTCAACGATCAATATTTACTTGAAGACGAATGGGACGGCCAAGTTCCAAAAATATCCGCCAACACAGATATGCAGTATAATCATGAAAATTTAATTCACGGTAACAATTCAATTAATATCTCAGTCAGGGGCTTTGAAGATAATCCGTATTTAGACGACCAGGTGTTATTTGATTGGCTAGAGCTTAGTTATGATCGTTATATGATAGTTCACAATAATAGATTAAAGTTCACACCCCAGCATGGCCCGGGAACATATATGTTCCAAATTAAAGGTTTAAACTCTGCTTCTGATGTTCTGATCTTAAAGAACGAAACAAACTGGATACGGGGTTATTATGTGGTGTTAGATGAAAATTCTGAAGGAGAAAAATCATATTCTATCTATTTCGAAGACCAATGTGACGGTACGGAAACCTATCAGGTAGCCGGTCCGGGCCAGGCGGATAGGGTTTCTTATGGAATTGAATCAATTGATTCTATAAGGTATGTAAATATACCGGATAATGACCATTATGGTGAAGATTCTCAGGGAGATTATATAATTATCTCGCATAAAGATTTTTATGATAAAGCCTTAGAATTGGCTGACCATAAAATTAGCAGAGGATTTACTCCTGTTATTTATGAATTGGAAAGAATTTATGATGAATACAATTATGGCAATGAAAGCCCTTATGCATTAAAAACTTTCTTAACAGAAGCTTATTCTAACTGGG
>JAYEJI010000011.1:0-52742 GCA_034660515.1 Fidelibacterota bacterium | reverse complement strand
TTGCGTCTCTTTAATAATTGATATGTTTTTGCAACTTCTTGACTTCTCATGAGTTAAACACTATATTAATCAGCTTTTTGATATTGGGGGTGTAAAGGTTTCGACAGGGCGGAAAGGTCGAAATGTAAGCGTGTCGTGGTGTTCAGGATCCCACGTTAATCAATCTGAAATTTTTTTAAATGCAGACAATTATGCATACGCTGCTTAATTAATTAGGTAGCCGTCCACCCGCGCTTTGTTTGTGGGTTCGGAGTGGACGCCATTTCACAAACTCGCATCATGTTTTGGTCGCGTACACGATGTTAAAAACTGTGACCTGGTTTGTTCTATGCTTGGACCTTGAGGTAGAATAGATAAGAAAATTCAATGTCCTACACACGTAGAAAGCATCTTGGTCTCCGCTTTGGACCCGGGTTCGATTCCCGGCACCTCCACTAGCCTTCGCCAAGGCTTCGGCTAGCAGGCCGAGGGCTTGAAAGTAGGCTAACCGCCGTAGCTTTAGCGAAGGTGGTATATTTAGTAATATTAAAAATTC
Source organism: Fidelibacterota bacterium (assembly GCA_034660515.1). GTDB lineage: Bacteria > Fidelibacterota > Fidelibacteria > Fidelibacterales > Fidelibacteraceae > M50B103. The sequence continues at coordinate 52,207 of JAYEJI010000011.1, read as the reverse complement.
ATCTGTCGGGGGACGGGGTAATGAAATATGTCTATATTCTTCAAAGCATATTATTTCCAGACAATTATTACACTGGCGTAACAAAAGATATTAATAAAAGACTTCAATATCACAATTATGGACAATCTCCTTATTCTGCAAGATTTAAGCCTTGGAAATTAGTTACTTACATTGCCTTTTCTGACTTTAAAAAAGCGCATGAATTCGAACGATATTTAAAATCAGGTTCAGGACGAGCTTTCGCTCAGAAGCATTTAAGATAATATTGCTAATAGACTTCTTTTGATGAACGAAGAATGGGCAAAGTATAATCCCCAATCTGATTTTTACAAAAAAAAACATTTTCGTGTTTATAAATGTTTTAATTGATTATATTTACAGTTCATTCTTGCTGAAAGGTGCGGAATTTTTAAAAAGAGGAAAAACGTATGAAACGACTGATGAGCTTGATCGCGATTCTGAGTTTGTTATTGTCTGTGGCATTTGCCGGAGAAATTGACAACTCAAAACAAATCCCAACTCGCGATGAGATCGAAGAACAGTATCGCTGGAATTTAGCTGATATTTATCCTACTACGGATGCCTGGGAGAAAGATTTCTCTTATCTGGAAGATAATATCGACCATTTGAAGAAATATAAAGGCAAACTGGGTAAATCCGCAAAGAACCTGGAAAAATGTCTAAGCGAATCTGAAAAACTTGAGCGTAAACTGGATATGTTATATGTATCCGCACATTTGCTTAAAGATCAAGACACAAAAAATTCAACCAGCCAGGCATTGGCAAACCGCATTGCTTCGCTGAATCAACAATTCTATCAAGAACGTGCTTTCTTGTGGCCGGAGATCCAGGAGATCCCTGCTAAAAAATTAAAACAATTTGTAGAATCATCAGATTATTTAGCCCAATACCGTCATGCATTTGATGATATGGTTCGTCAGAAAGAACATATTCTCAGTGAACGTGAAGAAGAACTTCTTTCAATGGCCGGCAATATGGCTCGCGAATTCAGTAGTATTCGTGAAGCTATGACCCAGGCGGATATTATATTTCCCAAAGTTAAAGATGATGATGGCGATATGATCGAACTATCCTACGGCCGTTATTATGCTTTACTGCAGTCAAAAGATCCGGAAGTTCGCCGTGGTGCATTTGAAGGTATATACGGTACCTTTGACAAGTTTAAAAATACCTCTGCTGCCGCTTATCGCGGATCGGTCAAAAAAGATATTTTCTATGCAACCGCTCGCGGTTATGATTCTTGTATTGAAATGGCACTGGATAATGACAATGTTCCGGTCGAGGTCTATGACAACCTGATCGCAACCGTACATGAATATATGGAACCCCTGCATCGCTACATGAACCTGCGTAAAAAGATCATGGGTGTAGATGAATTGCATCTTTATGATACTTCTGTTCCGATCACAGCAGAATCTGAAGTTAAATATACTTATGAAGAAGCTGTTGATATGATCATCAAATCTCTGGAGATCATGGGTCCGCAGTTCCAGGCCGATGCAAAAATGGCTTTGAGTTCACGTTGGGTAGATGTATATGAAACCCGTAACAAACGCTCGGGCGCCTATTCTTGGGGTGCTTATGATACACATCCCTATATGTTGATGAACTATAATGGTACTCGAAATAATGTGTTTACACTGATCCATGAACTTGGACATTCTCTACATACCTATTACACTAAACAGGCACAGCCTTATGCAACGTCCAATTATTCTCTGTTCGTTGCAGAAGTAGCCTCAACCTTCCTTGAAAATATCCTGATGGATTATATGCTCAATACCATTGAAGATAAGGATGAAAAACTGTCATTGCTCGATCAATGGGCCGATAATCTTCAAGGTACGCTTTACACTCAGGTTCTGTTTGCGGAATTTGAGCGTGAAGCACACAGCTTGGCAGAACAGGGTATTCCACTGACAGTTGAAACACTGGGTGATACCTATATGAATATCCTGAAATCGTATTATGATGGTGTTTTGACGATCGATGATGAATATGCTCTTACATGGAGTCGTATCCCGCATTTTTATCGTCAATTCTATGTATATAAATATGCGACCAGTATTTGTGCATCGACTGCTTTGAGTAAAAAAGTTATTGATAACGAAGAAGGTGCTTTGGATAAATATATGGCATTTTTAGGAAGTGGTTCAAGCGATTATCCGATTGAATTACTGAAAGATGCCGGTGTAGATATATCCACACCTGATCCGATCGCAAACACACTTGAATTGTTCAATGATATTGTTTCACAAATGGAAGAACTGGTCGGAGAATAATTTTATCAGTTCTATTGATATTTTAGAAAAGCCCCGTCATTAAGCGGGGCTTTTTAATATAGTACGTTTAATGATATTGCAAATATCCACCGAAGAATTGTTTTTTTAATAAAGGTGTTTGTATGTAAATTAATTAAAATTTTAATTAAAAAGGATACTGTATGATCATAAAATCATTGAAAAATGTACCCAAAGGCCCCGTGAATATGGAAGGCGTTAAGAATGCGTTTCGTCAGGTTCCTGTGGGAAAAGCGGATGGGAGTCCAAATATCTCATTTCGGGTTTTCACCCTTGAACCGGAAGGGCATACTCCATATCACATACATGAATCAGAGCATGTGAATTATATCATTTCCGGGCGGGGAGCCATTAAAGATGAGAATGGTAAATTGCATCCGGTCAAAGAAGGGGATTTCAGTTTGATCATGCCGGGTGAAAAACATCAATATCTCAATGTCTCAGAAACAGAAGATATGATATTTATCTGCGCTGTTTTGAAAGAATACGAATAATAAAGACGTAAGACCCTCCTACGCTGAAGCTACGGATGGGCAGGCGTGAGACGTAAAACGATGTGAAAGGTGTATTCGTAAGAAGTGTAGGGACAAGGCATGCCTTGTCCAAGTTCCAAATTCAACAAATTGTTTTAGTTCATGACCTATTTCAAGTAAATTAGGCTTGAATTTTTTTAAGAAAGGATGTTTCATGAAGCGTTTATGTATTCTGTTATTTATCGGTATGTTTTTATTGTCATGCGGAACCATGTCTCAGGCAATTCAAAAAAAAGGCAATTCCAATTTCAATAGCATGATGCAGAAGATCGATGCTCTGGTAAATGATGAAGCCTTTTCTCACGCCCATTGGGGTGTATTGATAAAATCTTTGGATAAAAATGAAATATGGTATGCATATAATGAGAACAGACTTTTTATGCCCGCATCCAATAATAAGATACCTTCTGCAGCAGCAGCATTGAAGGTATTGGGTCCGGAATTTCGTTTCGAGACCCACGTATTGACCAAGGGCCGTATACAGAGTGGTGTTCTTTCCGGTGACCTTGTGGTATGGAGCAATGGTGATCCCACAATGTATGAACGGTACATGGAAGATTCCAGAGCGGTTTTTAAAGCCTGGGCGGATACACTGAAAAAACAGGGTGTAAATAAAATTAACGGCAATATCATCGGTGATGATAATGCTTTCGACAATATACATGTCGGTGAAGGCTGGGCTTGGGATTATCAACAGATCTGGTATGCAGCGCAATTCGGTGCTTTACAATTCAATGAGAACTATGTGGATGTCAAGATCATTCCACCGGCAACATCAGACGGAGAGGTTGATCTGATCCCGAATGTTCAAAGCTCCTATTTTAAATTGAATAATGAGATAGAAGTTGTGAATACCGGTTACAATCACATCTATCTTGAAAGAGATTTCTATTCCAACGATATTACCATTAGCGGTCGGGTGCTTGCAGGTTCAAGATCCATGGAAAAATCACCAACCATTGATAATCCAACAGCATTTTATGTACACGTACTGAAAGAAGTGCTGCAGGAGAATGGAATTGTTGTTACGGGTGAACCGGTGGATTGCGACGAAATTGATAATTGGGTTCATGCACCTCGCGATCATGAATACCATGAACTGGCATATTATTATTCCGTACCTTTATCTGAAGTACTGTCCCGAATGATGAAACGCAGTCAGAATGTATATGCCGAGACCATGCCGCGGGTCGTTTCATGGCATAAGACTGGTTTGGGTTCTTTGAAAACCGGAAGAGAGATCATGGATTCGGTTTTCGTTGAATTCGGGATCAAACCGGGGAGTTGGGCTTATGCCGATGGATCAGGATTGACACGATACAACTATATTTCTCCGCAGATTCTTGTTAAAATACTTGATGGGATGTATAATAGTGATCTGAAGGATGTCTGGATGAACAGCATGCCCGTATCGGGTGTGGATGGTACTTTGAAACGGCGCATGAAAGGAACAGTGGCCGAGAAACGTGTTTTGGCAAAAACAGGAACGATTGCCAATGTTAGAGGCCTCAGCGGATATACACAAACGGCATCGGGTGAGAATATTGTTTTTTCTTTTCTGGTGAACGGACATCTATTAGAAGATAAAGAGAACGAACGTATTACGGATTCCATTCTGGAATTGATCTGTTCGTATAAATAACAATTTAAGAATAAATGTACGGAACAGGCATGCCTGTTCCGTACATTTATTCTTCAGATAATTTTCAATTATTTTGCCAAGGGTAATAGAACCGTAAAAATAGAACCTTTTTCATATTCACTGGAAACCTTGATCTTACCGTCATATTCATCAACGATCTTTTTCAGGATGGTCATGCCCAGTCCCGTACCGCTGATCTTTCGCGTATGCTGGTTTTTTGCACGGAAGAATTCTTCGAACAGGCGTTCGCTTTCTTCTTCGGTCATACCAATACCGGTATCTTCAACGGTGATGGCAGCAAAAGTATTTTCGACAGTCGCTTTTACTTTGATCTTTCCGCCATCTTTGTTGTACTTAATTGCATTGGAGATCAGATTTGTATAAACCCGCCGGATCTCTTCACGATCGGCTTCTATGAAAAGGTTTTTATCTATATGTACTTCAAGTTTGAGTTTGTGCTTCTGTATATTACTATGAAAGAACTCCAGGGTTTCTTCCAGTAGTTCCCCTGCATCCATGCGTTCAATTTCCCTGCGAACCGTATGGGCATCCATGCGGAAGATATTCAGGAGATCCTGAATTAGTGCAAGCATAGCTTCACTGCGGTTCAGAGATCGGTTTAGATAATTATCATAAAGTTCGCTATTGTCACCCAGTTGCTTATCAATAACCATTTCCAGATAGCCTTTAATAGCGCCCAGAGGAGCTTTCAGTTCGTGGGCGACCATATTGATAAACTCGGATTTTGATAGCTCCAGAGCTTTAATTTCACTTATATCGCGAAGTACGGAAACAACACCAAGTAATTTTTCATTATCACCGATAATAGGGGTGGAGTTAGCCATTACAACCAGTTGTGCGGGAGGTTCTATGACGATCTCTTCTTTAATAGAACAAGTGTGTTCATTTTTATCGAAAACCGCATCGATCTGTAATTGTAATTTGCGTGGAATAATATCGAAGATTTTCTCTCCTACAAGGATCTCACGCTTAACATCGATCAATTTGTGGAAACGCGGATTAGTAAAAATGATCTCACGACGATTATTTGTGATTATCAGGCCATCATCAATTGAATTGATAACCGAGCGGAGACGCGATTGTTCTTCGGAAATGGCAATAAGATTATTGTTTTTTTCTTCTTTTAGCCTGCGGGCTTCGCGGATATACCATCTTCTCTCTATTGCGCGAAGGATAAGACGCTCAAGCTTCTCATGTTTGATGGGCTTCTTTAAAAAATCATATCCGCCCATGTGTGCGGATCTCATAACAATATCAATATCCGGATCATATGCCATCATGACACAGATCGCCTCGGGATAGGTTTTTAGAATATTAGAAAGAACATCAATACCTTTCATATCCGGTAATTTACATGCTATAAGATAGATATCGTACTCTTTTGACGTGGCTTGTTTTATCCCTGAACCGGCACTCTTCTCAATATCAAGTGTATAAGGTGCCTTGATCACCTGACGAATACTATCGATCACCCGCGGATCTTCCTCAATTAACAGAATATGTGCTCCGGTCAATAACATGGCCTATAATATTGATATTTACCCCTAAATAACAGCGTTTTTTCTCTTTTTATGTGTCTTATAGTTAAGGAGATAAATATGATATCGACCTTCTTTTTTATTGGGAAAAGCGTTATATTTTAAAATTTGGTACTGGTGGAAACAAAAAGTGAACGCGGTGCATCAAAGCAATGTGAAAATCCTAAATTTTATCCTTATCTCCCTGCTCTTATTGGGGATAGCTTTAGCTGAATCCGAACCCATTGAGCTTTTGCATGCGGGTACCATGCAAAAAGTAACTGAAGATATTGAAGATGTGGTAGATAAAGCTAAAGGCAATTACCTTATGTTCGATCATGAAGTTCACTTGAAACAGGGTGAAGTCCATCTTTTTGCCGACAGGATCTATCAATACGAAGATATTGATCTGTTACGCCTCTTTGGAAATGTTAAGATCTTTGATGACAGTGTTACGATTGTATTTCAGGAGGGGGACTATAATACCGATAATAAAGATCTGAATGTCCCTTCTGCACTGAATATCCAATATGATGGTCGTGAATTTTCTGCTCTTTCTCTGAACGGGAATCTTGATGATGATGTTTATCTTGCAAAAGGAAAAGTTGAGATCAAAGACAGTATCTCCTATGCTTATGCGGACTCAATGAAGTTCGATAGAGTAAATGATCGTGCGTGGCTTTATGGAGAAGCCATGATGAGTGATACTGTGAATCATATTACAATGAGAGGGGCAGAACTTGAGTATCGTTTGGATACAGATGAATTTTTCGGACATAAAGATGCATCGGTTTATGAAACCCTGGAGAACGGAAAAAAACGTTTTGAGATATTTGCCGGAAAAATGAAAGGGAATATGAAAGAGGCCTGGTTAACAGCTACTGACAGTGTTTATGTCCAACAGGATTCTTCTTCGGCCTGGTGTGATTCGCTTTTTTACAACGATACCTTGCAAACAGTACAATTTTTTGGTGATGCACATCTTCAATATAAAGATATCGATATGTTCGGACCGGAAATGCAGCTGAATTTCTATAGGGAACATCTCGGAAATTTAACAGCCCCAATAGAACCTCGGGTTACTTTAAAAGAAGAGGGCTTTATTGGTAATGAAAAAGATACATTGATCGAAAAGATCAGTCATATGAAGGGAAAGTATCTGTATCTTGAATTTAATCGGGATGATGAACCCGAACAGATGCATATAACCGGGATGGTTACTTCCGATTATCACGTATTTAAAGATTCGGTTTATAAAGGCATGAACCATATGACCTCAGATACGGTTCATATTCTTTTTGAAGAAGGAGAAGTCAGTGACCTGTTCGCGATATTCGGTGTGGAAGGTCGCTTTGATCCTGATACTTCTTATGAGGAAATGGATACGTCGGTTTTTTATTATGGAAATGAAGCTCATTACAGTATAAAAAATGATAATATGTTCATCTATCCGGTCTCCAGAATGAATTATGGAAATATCAAGCTGAAAGCAGATACCATGAAAATCGACTGGCAGACCAATATTCTTTACGCAATGCCCGGAAAGAGCAGTGAATTGCCTGAATTTATTCAAAATAATGATGCACCGGTCTATGCCCGTTTGTTCGAATATAATCTTGATACTCAAAGAGGCAGGATAACAAAAGGAAAGACTGAGATCAAAGAGGGATATTACCAGGGGAAAACAATACTCAAAACCGAAGATGAACCTCTTTATGTTAAGAATGGGATCTTTTCTACATGCGATCTTGATGAACCGCATTTTTGCATCGAAGCAAAACGCATGAAGGTCATTCCCGGTGATCGCGTTTTTGCTCAGGATCTTACGCTGAAGGTTATGGATATTCCTTTATTGTATATTCCCAGTTTGTTCGTTTCTATCGAGGAAGGTAAACGCAGAAGCGGATGGATCATACCCGGATTTGGAGATTACTCAAGTACAGGCAAAGGTTGGGCATTGGAAGGAAGCGGCTATTATTGGGCTCCAAATGATTATTATGATGCCCGTATCTTAGTTGATTTTTATGATAATCAGGGAATAACAGCAGAACTTAGACAGCGTTATGCATGGAAAAATCATATCTCAGGAGGCCGCTTTACCTTTAAATATTGGAATAATTTTTTATCAAATAAGCCGAAACAAGGTTATGAAATATCAATTAATCATCCCCAGAAGATCGGACGGAATTCCAGTTTGAATATTAACGGAAGTTTTACCAACGACAGAACTCGTTATGAAGATGAACTTGATATGGATGAGCGCTTGGAACAACAAATGGTTTCAAGGGCTACTTTCCAAACCAAACTCGGACCGTTTGCCATGAATATCAATGCTTCCCACACTGAAGATCTGGGAACAGGAAGTTCTACGACCTATTTACCTCAATTCTCAATTTCAAAACCAAGAGCGACCATTTTCAGTAGAAAAAGTAAAACAGCTCCCGAAAAATGGTATCATAAATTCACATATAATATTTCGTCTTCAATGACCAATAAATTGACGCATACTTGGAATAATATTGATTCGCTCTATTCTGACACTGAAAAGAACAAATTTCAAACGATTGCCGGTGTACAATACAATAATAAATTATTCGGCTTTTTAACTGTCTCTCCTTATGTAAATTATTACGAAGATTGGACCATGTTGTATATGGTGCCGGAAATGCGAAATGATTCAGCGGTCGTAGATTCGAACGGCAAACTTCAGTTATTGGAAGTCGATGGATTCAAGCGACGGGGTCGTTTCAATCTGGGAGCGTTTGCCAGCACAACTCTTTATGGAGTCTTTAATCTTAATCTGGGACCGCTAAAAGCTGTTCGCCATACCATGAACATGAGTTTGAACTATGTCTATCGTCCCGATCAATCGAATAATCCCGATTATGTTTTTCATGGTATCGGTACAGACAGTTCGATCGTAAAGTACGATTATTTTTCCAATACTTTACTTGGTGCAACTCCTTCTGCCGAAAGCAAGACCTTCAATATGAACTTTAATCATAATTTTGATGCAAAGACGGTCAATAAAGAAGGAAAAGAGGAAAAAACCACTTTCCTGAATCTTAGACATAGCTATAATTTCCTTGCAGATTCTCTGAGAAGCTCAGTAATAACGGCAAGGTCTACAATTCGGGATCTTCCCGGCGGGATGGATCTGAAGATCGATGCAACCTTTGACCCTTATGATTATAGAGAAAATGAAGACGGGAGCATTACCCGAATAAATCAATTTACCATACCAAGAATGACCAAACTCAGGATCGGGACCGGTTTATTGATAAAGCCAAGAGCAAAGGAAAAAACACCCAAAGAAATAGTTACATTAGATACTACAGAAAACAGAGAAGTCCCCAAACAGACGATAGGGCCTGCTAAAGGCTCTGATATGGGGTTTTCCAAATGGAGTATTAATTCCGGGATTTCATTTGTTTCAAACGCAAGTGATCCATTAGATATAAAAAACAGTCTTTTGGTCACAACGACCATGAAAGCAAATCTGACCCCTAAATGGTCCGGAACTTACAGGATCAATTTTGATGTTCTTGAACAAAAAATAACAGATCAACGCATCAGTCTGACAAGGGATATGCACTGCTGGACTTTTTCTTTAGACTGGCGCCCGGGAAACAGTATTTTTGTTCGATTGAATGCAAAATCGAGTTTGTTGAAAGATTTTAAGATGTTACAAAAGAAATCATATTATTGATGAATCCTGATTACATAAAAATTCAACTGGCAAAAGATGAAGAAACAGCAAGAAAACTTGATGTCCTTCTTGAGCTGGGAAAAATATTATCGGTAGAGGTCACGGTGGACCAATTGACTATTCTGGATCTTTGGGAGAATAGAGAAGTTCTTCTTGAAACACTAAAGGAAGAATTTCCTGAAACCGAATGGAGTGAAAGTCGACTTGAAGGTAGGGATTGGAACCGGGAATGGATAGAAGGATTCCAACCAATCCGGGTCAATCGAAGATTATGGATCACTCCACCCTGGCATGTTGAAAAAATTCCTCGCGAACATGAAAAGATCATCATTAATCCGGGGAATGCCTTTGGTACAGGTACACATGAATCAACCTATCTCGCCTTGAAATTGATAAAAGGACTTCTTGTACCCGGTGATGATATTCTTGATTTGGGTTGCGGATCGGGAATACTTTCCATTGCGGCCATGAAATTAGGGGCAAAAAGTGTACATGCCATTGATAATGATCCTGAAATCTCAAATAATCTTCAGGAGAATTTTGAACGAAACGAAACAAATAATATCATCTGGGAAATAAGAGATATTCTAGCTATGGATTCTTTCGATTGTGATCTGGCTCTGATCAATATACAAAAACATGTTATTTTACCCCTATTAAAACGTTTTAGCATTGCAAAAGAGATACCGAATCGTGTAATTTTAGCCGGTTTACTGAATGTGCATCGAAAAGATATTAGGAACGCATTACAGGAACGGGGGTATAAGATACTCAAAATACGACAAAAGAAAGAATGGATCGCGATTTCAGCGGTCTTACGGAGTAAGAATGAAACATAAAGTAATCCCGGTCGCCATATTGATGATCCTCCTGCTCTTATGGAGTTGTGGACCGATCTATCCGGACGATAATATAGGTACTTCCTATCCGGTTCCGGAGTTTTCTGATGCAGAACTCACCTTTAATGCTATGCGTCAGGAATTACACTGCGAAATAAGAATCATGTACGATAATCCTATCGCAGAATTAAATGCAGAATTGATACTTGAAGGATTTGATGTTGCAATATTAGATATGACACTGAATGATTCTGCTTTACTTGGTGATGCTTTACCGGGTGATAATATTTTTTCACGCAATATCGTACTGAACAGGATTGATTCAATTACCGGAAATGTGAGTATTCAATACGATATTTTTGAATCGGGTGAAGTCATTAGAAGTTATTATGATACATTGAGTGTGATCGCCAATTTACCTCCTGTCATTACCGAAATAAGCATGCCGGATACTATTGTTCGGCCTTTAACAGGGACAAAAGATCTACTTATATATCTTGAGGTGGAAGATCCCAATGGTATTTACGATGTAGTTAATGCTTATTTTCAGGTTCAAAGCAATAGTACGGGACAATGGAGCTCGGATTATTCCTTGAATGATACCGGTGAATTGGGAGATGAAACTGCCGGGGATGGTATATTTTCGACAGGATTACAAATATCCTCAACGAATTCAGCTGCAACAAATTATTTTCGTTTTAGAGTAAAAGATACAGCATCGAACTTTTCAGATTGGAGCCTCGACTCCGTGGTGGTGAGGTAAGAAATGAACAAAAAAATCATATTGGCTTTAATTACCTTTCTTACAATTACAATGGCTTCACCTTTGACATTTACTTATGAACTAAATGATTCTCTGGCATATGAGGGTCTCGGCAGTAATGCTGTAACGGACATTGTACAAGTAAATGACTCGACTTTTCTTTTTGCAAACGGGAACGGTTTATCATTTACCTATGATCGGGGAGATAATATTTACACTTTTTACCCTAATGGTGAAACGGTCTCTTACGGTTCTGTAACCGGATTGGCTACCTTGGATGATCATATTTGGGTTGCAACCGCATACGATACCTCGGTCCTTGAAGGATCTTATTATACGGATTATCCAAAGGGGAATGGTATCTCATATTCTCCGGATTGCGGTGAAACCTGGCAACGATTTCCTCAGTCTGTTGATGATCAATATGATACCCTGGAGGCAGTTTTTGGAGATAGTATTCCGGCTCTGCCGATAACTTCAGAAATTAACAATTTGACTTATGATCTTGCTGTACAAGTTACTTCAGCCGGAGATACAGTTCTTTGGTCAGCTAATTTTGCCGGAGGTTGTAGAAAAAGTTATGATAATGGGGCTACTTGGCAAAGAGTTGTTTTGCCGCCTGATCGTTATGATACCCTGAATTCGGAAACTCCTCTGGATTTTGATCTAAGTCCCACTTCAGGTGCTTTAGGATTTGAAAACAATTTAAATCACCGGGTTTTTTCATTAAGTATCAAAGGAGATACGGTTCTTGTAGGAACAGCAAACGGAATTAATATTTCTTATGATGAAGGGGGGACCTGGACAAAATATACTGCCCAAAATTCAGGTATTACCGGTAATTTTATTGTTGACCTGACTCAAAGTAATGATGGAACGATCTATGGTGTAGCTCTGGCAACCCAGTCATCGGAAGATCAGGGATTGGTTGTATCTAACCGAAATGCAAATAGTATGTTATTTTGGGAAACTCAAATGGAAGGAGCTCGTTTATATAATGTTTTTGCCGCTAATGCCGGACATGCATATGCATCCGGAGAAGAAGGATTCTGGTATTCTGCAGATGGATGGAATTGGGTCGAAATGGGCAATATTCAAGATGTGAACGGACAACTTTTATTGACTCAAAAGATCTATTGTGTTTACGAAGACGATCTGGAAATACTTTGGATCGGTACGGCTGACGGTGTTGCCCGTTCTTCAGATATGGGTATTAACTGGGAAATACTACGCCGGGTAGAAAGTGATTTTCAGGATGAACTTGCTTTATCCGCTTATCCCAATCCTTTTTCACCATCACGAATGAATCAATTGGATGGCGAGGGTTATGTTAGGATCCATTGCAAATTACCTGAAGTCGGAACAGTGAATATAGAGATCTTTGATTACTCCATGACAAGAGTAAAGCAAGTTGCCGAAAATATAGCTGTCAGTAATGATCAGGCTGAATTTATATGGAATGGGAAGAACGGATTGAATAATCTGGTTGCGAATGGAGTATATTTCGTACGACTAAAATACAACAACGGCAGTTCCGAGCAGGTGGCATGGACCAAGCTTATTGTTTTGGATTAAAGGTGAAAAATGAATAAGATTATTAAAATTATATTGACCTTTATTATTATTACGGTGCTTTTAGCCGATAATGAAGCGGGTGGTTCTGCCGGTGCATATTTAAGAATGCCTGCCGATGCTCGTGTGGCAGCTTTAGGCAATGCCGGTACAGCTTTAATAAAAGATACGAACACGTCGCTTGGAAATCCGGCGTCAATTCCATCTTTGGAGGACAGACAGTTTTCATCTTCATTTCAATTCTTATCTTTGGACCGTTCTTATCAAACCTTGGCATTCGGTGTACCCTTACCCCCTAAAGCCGGTATGGCGGTCACATGGATCCATGCCGGAGTGGATAATATTACGGGTAGAAATTACTCCAATGATTATACTTATGAATATAATTGGTCACAAAATGCTTTTATCATTGGTTTTGGACTTAATATTACCGATTGGCTGTCTGTAGGACTTTCGGGTAAAATTCTCTCCGATCAATTGGTAAATTCTTCTTCAAGTGGCTTTAGCGCTGATATTGGTGTTCAGATCAACCCGCTGAAAAATCTTGAATTGGGGATCGTTCTAAAAGATGTCTCCGGGAAAACAACCTGGGACACTTCTTTAGAATCTTATGTGGATTATCAGACACGAAGAGTTGATTATTATCCCACCTGTTTCCATTTTGGAATTTCCTATATAATGATGGACAGATTTTTGATTACGGGGTCTTATAAATACTCTGAAGCAATTGAGCCTACCTGGCATGCCGGTGTTGAAGCAAGGATTTGGGAAGCTGTTTTCTTAAGGGCCGGTGCCGATAACGGTTCACCGTCTTTCGGTGTAGGAACAACATATAAGTTATGGAATAATATATCAACACGAATGGATTATGCGTTCTTAACCGGATCGCTACAACAGGGAAGTAGTCATTTATTTACCTGGTTATTCTATTTTTAGGAGAAAGTTCATGAAAAAATTGATTTTGATCATATTTGCTCTAAGTATCGCTTTTGCCGGTGAAGGTTTGCCAGTTTTGACCTTACCGACATTTGCTCAGGATGGATATCTGCCTTCGAGTCCCGTTAAAAATAAAAGCGGTGTGACTTTTTCCTATGCTAATTGGTATCTGGCAACGGATTATTCTGCTATTTCAGCTAATTTCGACGATTATGAAATTGGTTTTAAAGGTCTGATATCCGACAATATTGAGATCCGTGGAGAAGTTCCCACTGAACAGCCGGTAGGTACAACAGCATATTACAATACGGCTCTTTACTTTGGCAAAAAATTTGAAATAAATGATAAATGGAGTATAAAAGCAAGAGCAAATCTGTTAAGTGAACGACTTTTCTATGCAACATCCTGGGGTGCTTCCTTAGATGCCGAAGTTGCAAGGACCATCAATGTAATGGGTCGAGTTTTGGTCGGAGTTGAGAATCTTGGTTGGATGTCACCTTTAAGTATTGTGGGTACACAGGTTCCCAGTAGGTATTATCTTGGTGGAGATCTAATATTCAATTTCTTTATCGTGTCGATCAAAGGGGGTATTAACTCTGATACCGACCCCTTCTTAAGATGGGGAATAAGATATTTTCATCCTGTTTTTGAACTTTCTTATAGTCATGACAGTTTGCAACGAGTTCATCATGCGGGGGCTGAGATCAAATGGAATAATTTCCGCATCGGATACGGACAGTACTTTCACCAAGATGGATTGGGTTACCCTATGATGGTTTCCTTTGGGATGATCTTTTAACGCGAATCATGAGAAAATTAATATACATATTATTATTTCTGGGCATAGGAATAATATTTATTGGTTGTGAAGGCCTGATGCGAGGTTCTGAAGCGCCAAGAAGGCCATCTGTTGATCATTTTATACCTCCAACAGATCCGGGATTGGTTTTTTTAAATCTTGAGAATGCTTTTACTTACCGTGAATATGATATATATACCCGTTGTTTGTCTGATTCATTGACCTCGGGAAAAACTTTTCATTTTGATGCCGCTCCTGTAAAAGCGGTCACATTTCCACCTGACTGGGATCGACAAAATGAAGAATTATATTTTCAGGAACTTCTGGCAGCTTGTCCCAAAGATTCCCTGCTTCTTTTGTCTATCACCAATGATGATATTCCGGATAGTGATGAAGGAGATACGATCTCATATCAGATCAACTACAATATAGTTGCAAACCATTCCAGGCAAGGAGTTGATAAGCTTTTCAACGGTCGGAGTTATATGAAACTGATAAGAAATAATCAAAATTACTGGGTGATTTATTATTGGCAGGATATTCCTGTATCTACCGATGCAACATGGTCAGACCTTAAGGCATATTTTTAATCTTCTCTGGGGAGTATTTTTCATGAAAAAGATTACAGTCATCGTGCTGTTAATATTCTTAATATTGTTATCATCATGTGAGCGGAAAGATATAAAAACGGTAGATACTATTATTCAAAGTGCCATTGAGGAAAGAGTATTTCCGGGTGCAGTTTTGTTGGTAGGAAATTCAGATAATATCCTTTACCAAAAAGCATATGGGAATTTTACTTATGCCAAAGATTCTAAAAAAGTTGAGATCAATTCGATCTTTGACATGGCCTCGTTAACAAAAGTTTTTGCCACAGGCATGAGTATAATGAAATGTATTGACTCGGGACTTGTTGATCCTGAAACTCCTGTTGTGAAATATTTGCCGGATTTTGATAATCATGGTAAAGACATTATCAAGGTTAAACATTTACTTATGCATAATAGCGGTTTACCGGCTTACGTTAAAGCGGGAAAGACTGCAGATGAGACCTTGGATATAGTCATGAATATTGAAATGGTAAAAGAACCGGATGACTACAAATATAGCTGTTTGAACTTTATCACTTTAATGAGAGTTGTAGAATCTGCTACAGGAATGAAAATGTGGGAGTTCTATAAAGAAACCTATACGGATCCGATGAATATGGAAAGAACCATGTTCTCACCCGATGAAGAAATGAAAGAATATTGCTTACCCACTATAGGTGATAGCACAGGGATCTCAATACTACTCCAGAGTGAGGTCCATGATCCATTAGCTCTTTCACTTGAAGGATATTCAGGGAATGCCGGTTTATTTTCCATAGCACCGGATTTGGCAAAATTCTGCCAGATGATGCTTAATAAAGGGAAATATAATGGTCATCGGTATGTAAGCGAAAAGACAATAAAACCATTTATTACATTGCAGGCCGGAACAAGGGCATATGCCTGGGGTATGAACAATTATCGTAGTTCCGCCGGTGATAAATTATCGGAAACTGCTATTGGACATACCGGTTACACCGGCACCTGTGCATGGATCGATCACGAAAAAGATATATTCATTGTTTTTCTTACAAACCGTGTATATCCTCAAGATAAAAAAGCAGTAACACCTGTTCGGCGCAAAGTAAATGATGCTGTAGTTGAAGCAGTTTTAGGATTTTGAAAGATCAAATCTAAAAATTATAAAGGACCTTCACATTTATGATAAAAGTTAAGCCATATAAGATCATTTTATTAATTGGACTGTTGGTATCTACTGCATTTTCCAATGATATTTTTTTTGCGGAAATTTACGCTGAAGGTGAACCGGACAGACTGGTGTATACACATACGAATACTGTGGAACAAAAAGGTGACAGTACTATCATTGATCACTTTTACTATACACCCGATGGTAAGTTGTATGTCCTTGATAAGGTCATCCTTTTAAACGATGAACCGATATTCAATTCTCTTGATTTTTATCAAATTAAAGAATATTCAAGCTTTACACGGAACGGAGAAAAAGCCGAACTGTTTTTTGAGAGAAATGGAAAGAAAAAAAATGCAACCCGGAAACTTCGCCATCCCCTTGTATTTGCACCCACGCAACAAAATGCTATCAGAGAACATTTGAATGAATTATTAAAAGGTGAGTCTGCACGATTCAATGTTTTTGCTTCAGAAGTATTGCGATTGGTAGAGATGAAAGTTCAATTGGTCAAAAACTCTAAATATGATCGCGAAGGGTGTATCGCACTTATTATGCGCCCCAGAAGCATATTCATCGATTGGTTTGTTGATGAGGTATTTTACGTTGTTGAGATCTCTACCGGAAGAATTATGGAAATGCACGGATTTTCTACTTTAAGACGAAAAATTAACGATAAATGGGAATTCAGAGATATGGATTTCTATTATTCTTATGAATGATCATCTATTCGCATTAATACCAGACCGTTTACCTTTTCTGTCGTCAATTTCAAATTGACTTTTTGTCGTGTATTATCTTTTTGTTGTGTAATGGTAATGGGAACATGTTCAAAATGGTCTTCCCCTTCATATGTGTCATTGATTAACTTTATCAGCTGACAACCACCGCACTTATCGGTATGACCGCAGCCACCGGGTAAGTGTGCATTTTCACAAGTAAAGATATCTCCAGTTTTCTTTTGCTTAAAATGCTGATGATCTTTACCGAGAAAATTTAAAGCACTATCATTCG
Organism: Fidelibacterota bacterium; assembly: GCA_034660515.1. GTDB lineage: Bacteria > Fidelibacterota > Fidelibacteria > Fidelibacterales > Fidelibacteraceae > M50B103. The sequence goes on along the minus strand of JAYEJI010000011.1, from coordinate 34,801 downwards.
CCGATAAATAAGTATTTTCCTCATCGATCAGGATCACCGGAGCAGATATGGAATTCAAGAATGGAATAAAATCAATATTTTTGTCAATAAACAGATCATTAAGACAAGAATCACAGATCCCATGCGTAATGGCATGGTTATCATGTAAAATAGATTGGACTTCTCCCATAGATTTTTTACACCAGGCACAAACTCTTTTCATCGAATTATTTCCATTTATATAAAAAATATAATATTATAAGATCGGACAAAAAAGTTAATAGTTAGTAAATTGTTTATTCAAGTCATTAAATTTTATGATCTGTTTGGTGATTTTCCAATACGATTATCAAGAGTAAATTTTCGTAAACGAATTGATTCAGGTGTAATTTCAACAACTTCATCTTCAGCAATAAATTCTATAGCTTGGTCAAGAGTTAAAATTCGCGGAGCATGAAGTGTTACGGTTGTATCGGCACTTGCGGCTCTCATATTCGTTAGTTTTTTCTCGCGGACAATATTAACCCGAAGATCCTGAGGTAGATTGCGTTCCCCCACGATCATACCTGCGTAAACTTTTTCACCTATCGAGATAATAAGTTCGCCACGATCTTCCATTGCCAGACTGGCATAAGCTGTTACTTTTCCGGTGCGGTCTGCAATGATCGCTCCACTATTCCGCTGGGGAATATCACCGAACCAAGGTGAAAATCCATGAAAGATACTGTTCATGATACCTCGGCCTTTTGTATCGGTCAGGAATTGGCTTCTAAAACCGATCAATCCGCGAGAAGGAACATAGAACTCCATATGTGAATATCCAACACCATTATTTATCATACTTTGCATACGGCCTTTGCGTTTGGATAACTTCTCAGTCACAACGCCTACAAACTCTTCAGGAACTTCAACATGGACATGCTCAACAGGTTCATGAAGCTTGCCTTCGATCTCTCTTGTAATGACATGTGGTTTTGATACTAAAAGTTCAAATCCTTCACGACGCATGGTTTCTATCAACACGGCCATCTGCAATTCACCACGACCGCAAACTTCAAAAGCATCAGCGCGTTCTGTCGGTTTCACCTGTATTGAAACATTACTAAGAACTTCACGTTCTAAGCGTTCCTTAATATTTCTGGATGTTAGGAATTTTCCCTCAGTTCCTGCAAATGGTCCATTATTAACATAAAAGATCATTGAAATGGTCGGTTCGTCCACTGTGATCCGAGGTAGAGCAACAGGTTTTTCGTTTTCAGAAATGGAATCACCGATATTGATCTTGTCAATACCTGCAAGAGCAATGATATCACCGGCATAAACTTTGTTTACAGGAACCCGTTTTAATCCTTTAAAAGTATATAATGCGGAGAATTTAATATTTGTATCGATCGAATTCTCTTTGCAGTGTGAATATAACTTATTGAATTCGATTACACCGTTCAATAAACGACCGACCGCGATTTGTCCTACGTAATTATCATAACTGAGATTCGTAACAAGAAAAGAAACCGGATCTTCATCATTTGCTTCCGGTCCGGGAATAAAGTCTATAATTGTCTCAAAAAGTGGATCAAGATCTTTTGACTCATCGTTTAGGTCTTTATGTGCAATACCTGCTTTAGCATTTGTGTATAGAATGGGGAATTCCAATTGATCATCATTTGCTCCGAGGTCAATAAAGAGATCAAAAACCGAATCCACGACATTATCTATTCGTCGATCCTTACGATCGATCTTATTGATGATCAGGATCACGGGTAAGGAGCGTTCTAAAGCCTTTTTGAGAACAAAGCGGGTTTGAGGCAGGGGACCTTCGGATGCATCCACCAGAAGCAGCACACCATCGATCATGTTAAGACTACGCTCTACTTCACCACCAAAATCGGCATGTCCGGGAGTATCAACAATATTGATCTTAATATCATTATATTGGATTGCGGTATTTTTTGCTGAAATGGTAATCCCGCGTTCTCGCTCAATGTCCATTGAATCCATTACACGGGTTTCAACTTCCTGGTTCAATCGGAATGTTCCGCTTTGACGTAACATTCCATCTATAAGGGTTGTTTTCCCATGATCAACATGAGCTATAATGGCAATATTTCGTATCGAATCTTTTCTCACAATATTCCTTTCAGATAACTGCCGAATATAATGGCATAATTCACAATGTGTGAGTAAAATTTTATTTAAATAAGGGAAAATCTACTATCTGCTGACTACTGAGTTCTACTTACTGCTTACTAAAGAAAAGAGCGGGTGAAGGGAATCGGACCCTCGTATTTAGCTTGGGAAGCTAATGTTCTACCATTGAACTACACCCGCTGATCTATCAGAGGTATATCAATGATAGCGTTTTTTAATAAAACTGCGAATTTGCTCGTAAGCATTTTGAAGTATAGTTTCATTTGGGAGGAAAACGATACGCAAATGCTGAGTTCCGGGTTTTTGACCGAAACCACTTCCATGAACTGTTACAACTCCGGTTTCACGAATGAGATCTTTAACAAAATCTTCATCTTTATCCGGGATGTTCAAAGTTGGGAAAGCATAAAAAGCACCTTTCGGGACCTTGCAGTCGAATTCATCAATATCATTCAACATTGAGACGGTCAGATCACGGCGAACAGTTAATGCTTTTAACATTTCTTTGATATGATCCTGTGGGCCCTCTAAAGCCGCTTTAATGGCAAATTGAACCGGATGTGAAGCACTTAAACGTGCGCGCGCCATTTTATTGACTGCTTCAATGTAATCTTTCATAATATCAATGGGACCGCTGAATATTCCCCATCCAATACGAAAACCCGGAACAACATATGATTTTGATAAACCGTTAAAAGTCACAATCGGAACATCACTGCTCAATGAACCCATTGATGTATATGAACCTTGATCAAATAACAGTTTATCATAGATCTCATCACTAAAGATTATCAGATCATATTTACGTGCCAGCTTTATGATCTGCAATAAGGTTTCTTTTGGATAAACAGCACCGGTAGGATTATTGGGATTGATCACCACGATAGCGCGTGTTTTATCATTTATTCTGCTTTCAATATCGGCAACATCCAAATTCCAATTATCTTCTTCATTGAGATAATAAGGATTAACTACCGCATCTAACTTTGCTAAAATAGAAGAATAAAGAGGATAACCGGGTTGAGGTAGAAGGATATTTTCACCTTTTTCCAGCAGAGCTGTTAAGCTGAGTTCAATAGCTTCACTGGCACCATGAGTAACAATAATATCCTGCACATCAAGAATACCGCTGCGCTCAGCCTGGCGACGAATGGAATCGCGGGCTTCGGTTGTACCGGGAGACGGTGAATAGCCGTTATAGTTTTCTTGCATTGCTTTATAAACTGCTTCAACCATGTGCTTTGGCGGAGCAAAATCAAAAATATTGGGATCACCAATATTCAGAAAGGTCATTTTTTTGCCGGTAGCTTTGACTTCATTTGCAATACCAACGACTTCACGGATCGCGTAGCGAATGTTTTCAACGCGTGCTGCAGGAATAATATTCTTCATAAAAACCTCTTGAATTTAACACTAAATTTAGTGAAATATTCATCATGAAGTCAAGTAAATAGACATACGAAAGCTATGAGTTAACCTTGAAAAAGAGTATTAATACTGAAAATCCGGTCAAAATAAAAACCCTGTCTACCGACAGGGTTAATGAGCGAGAGACGAGATTCGAACTCGCGACAGCCACGTTGGCAACGTGGGGCTCTACCACTGAGCTACTCTCGCATGTTAAAAAGCCAAAAATTATAAGCCGAAAAAATCATATTTGCAAGAAAAATTGTATCAAAAGCAGGATATTTTCTATAATATATACACCAGAAATTGAAAGGAGATATATGAAGCGTATCATTGCTGTATTGCTCATTACCATTTCTGTGTTCTTATATGCGCAGAATGATATTGTAAATGCAAGAATTGAATTCCCCGTAAAGGAAATGGAAGTGGGCTCTGAAATTGAAGTGATTTTAGTACTGGATATAAAAGAGGGCTGGCACATAAACAGTGCTGAAGTTCTCGATAAATATTCAATTCCAACAAAAGTTTCATTAAAAAATAGTGATGAATTTAACTTAAAGAATATTCAATACCCTGAAGGTAAGCTTACACCGATCTCTTGGGGCGGGAATATGTCCCTCTATGAAGCTGAAGTTCGTATCCCGGCAGTGCTTCAAAATTTTCAAAATATTGAAGCGGGTCTAAAAGATATTGAAATTGAAATTTCATATCAAGCCTGTAATGATGTAACATGCATGTCTCCCGAATCCATATTGCTTTTAACGCATGTAAATATTATATCGGCGAATATTCCTATTCAGAACAAAACAGAACATTCGGAAGTTGAAACTGAAATTCACGAAAATTATATAGAAAAAGAAGAGAATACTGATGAAATAAGTTTTAATCAGGTCAATCTTAATAAAATTCAATCAGTACAGAGTGATGAGGCAGTTGGATCAACAGAAGATGACAATCCATTTCAGAATAAAAGCATGCTCCTTATTCTACTAATCGTTTTTGTTATGGGTTTGGCACTGAATCTGACCCCCTGTGTATATCCCCTGATCCCGATAACAATGGGGTATTTTTTAGCTCAGAAAGATTCTCGCTCTCCGGTATTACTTGCAGTAATGTATGTATTGGGACTGGCGATCACTTATTCGATCATCGGAACATTGGCAGCCTTCGGTGGAAGCATGATGGGTGCTTTGCTGGCACATCCCGCGACCCTCATCTTTTTCTCTGTTTTGATGTTGGCTCTCTCGCTGAGTATGTTTGGACTGTATGAATTTAAATTACCTAATGCATTAACACAAACAAGTGGTGGGAGCCGAAGTGGAGCTATTGGTGCTTTGATCATGGGTTTGACCATGGGAATCGTGGCAGCACCCTGTGTTGGACCTTTTGTCGTCAGCCTTCTGGGTTTCGTTGCACAAAAGGGAAGTATATTTATTGGTTTTATCACTTTCTTTGTATTGGCGCTGGGCCTTGGGGTTCCGTATCTGTTCCTCGGTATATTTTCAACAAGGATTAAGAGTCTTCCCCAATCGGGAGAATGGTTGAACGGGGTTAGGATCTTTTTTGGATTGGCTCTTATCGGAATGGCAATATATTTTGTTCTTCCTTTGATACCCGGAACGTTCAGTAAAATGATTCTGCCGGTCTATATGATCATTGCAGCCGTATATTATGCCGTTATTGATAAATCAGGTATTTCAATTCTAAGGTTCGCACGTTTGAAAGTGATCCTGGCAATGATTGTTCTTGCCCTCGGTATTTTTATGATCAAACCGGTAACAGAAGGAAGCAGTGATATTAGCTGGGACGTTTACTCCGAAACAATATTAGAGAACGCCATAGAGGATAGAACACCGGTGATCATTGATTTTTATGCTGATTGGTGTAATCCCTGCAAAGAGCTTGAACATATTACCTTTACAGATCCCGAAGTGCAGGAGATATTAAAAGATTTTATACGGCTGAAAGTTGATCTGACGGTTGTTAATGACAGTACAAATGCGATAAAACGGAAATTTGAGATCCCCGGTGTGCCGACGATCATATTTTATGATAGAACGGGAAACGAGAGAAAAAAACTGCGATTAAATGGTTTTGAGAGACCAAAAGATTTTATCAACCGTTTGGAAGCCCTTTTGTCTGAGTGATCTGAAAGAAGCTAAAATTAAGTATTTGATTATTTTCTCTTTTATCAATACATTTTAAATTATGTCTAAAATGAAACACAACAGAGAAAGAATTCGTTGGGTGTTTCAGCGAATTTCAGGCTTACAGCTCCTTATTTGCTTAGGTGTTCATATCTGGGTATTCTTCTTTAAACTTGAAAGACCGATAACACTTTCGGGATTAAGTGAATTATTTTCCAAACCTGAATGGGTGATCTTTTATACCCTTTTCATTTCGCTTGCCGTCTATCATGCCTTTATTGGATTGTGGACGATACTAACGGATAAAAACCCATCAAAGACTTACAAGAAAGTTTGGAAGATCATTCTGATTTCCGGAGGGACATTTATTGTGGGACTTAGTCTCTGGAATTTGGTTTTATTGGGTGCAGTATGAAAAGGACCAATACCTTTGCTCATTATAGAATGAATCTCCGTTTGGGGATGTTCTCTTTTCTAACGCATAGGATAACAGGTGTCATTCTCCTTCTTGCCGGGTTAATAATACTTTTAAGTTTATCTGTGATCATGTTAGGCAGAACTACGTTTGAAGAAATGTTGGTACTTTTACATTTTCCGATCTTTAGAATTCTGAGCCATGTGGTCGTAATTGCTCTTTATTGGCATATTCTGAATGGAATCAAGATATTGATCATTGACCTATTCAGAGCAGGGCTCATTCATAAGTTATTGACCATTATTATGATCATAACATTTGTTATAGGTATTATGATCTATTTTGTGAATGTTTATCCCGGATTGATACCATCATGAAAAAATACGATCTGATAATTGTGGGTGCAGGTATGTCCGGTCTGCGAGCTGCTATTGAAGCGGTAAAACAAGATCTTCATGTTGCGGTGATCTCAAAGGTCCATCCTTTGCGTTCATCTTCAGTTGTGGCATCCGCAGGACTCAACGCAGTACTGCCAAAAAGAGATCAAAACAAGATAGATCAAGACAGTATCGAGCAACATTTTCAGGATACAATGAAATGTGGATATCGCGCTTCAGATCCTGAAACACTCCAGATTCTAGTTAATAAAGCACCCGCAAAGATCAGGGAACTGGAGAGGTGGGGTTGCCTTTTTTCACGGGAAAAAGACGACAGTATCGCTCAAAGAAAAATTGGAGCCTCGTCATTTCCAAGAACGGTATATTCATCTGATAAAACCGGACATGTTGTGATGAATACTCTTTATGAGCAATGTATTCGACTAAGGCAAAATAAACCTGATCTTCTACGCTTCTACGATGAATGGTTTGTCCAAAAATTGCTTGTTCACAATAATGTTACCTCTGGTGTCATAGCCCTTGAAATTGCAACAGGAAGAATGGAAGTTTTTACATCCAGAGCCGTGATATGGGCAAGTGGAGGAAGTGGCAGGATATTTGGTAACACTTCAAATCCTCTTGCTAATTCGGGATGGGGTCTGGCAGTTCCGATGTATGCAGGTGCAGCTCTCCGCGATATGGAATTCATTCAATTCCATCCGACTCAATTATCGGGATCACATATTTTGATTACAGAAGCCGCAAGAGGTGAAGGTGCTGTTTTGCTCAACCGTAAAGGGCAAAGATTTCTGGAATCTTACAGTGATACAAAGGAAAGAAAAGAATTATCTTCCGAAGATGTCATAAGTCGGAATATTCGCAGAGAAATTCTGGCCGGAAGAGGTATCGAAGCAAATTGTGTGCATCTGGATCTGCGTGGACTAGGAAGCCGGAAGATAAAAAATAGTTTGCCTGGAGTTCGTGAATTGTGCAAGACCTATGCCAATCTTGATCCTATTAGACAAAAGATCCCTGTAAGTCCCGGACAACATTATATGATCGGAGGGATTAATACAAACGAAAAGACCCAAACGGATATTGAAGGTTTTTTTGCAGCCGGAGAATGTGCCTGCAATGGTGTGCATGGCATGAACAGAATGGGGGGTAATTCGCTGATGGAAACCCTTGTATTCGGGGAAATTGCCGCACTAAAGGCTGCAACCTACATACAGCAAAAACATCACAAACCTTCCAATAGATTATTTTATGAGAATGCTTTTTCAGATGAAAAGAAAAAAGTCAAATCCTTATTGAAAAGTCATGGTAAAGTAAAACCTGCTGAGATCAGGGATAAAATGAACCAGACTATGAATGAATTTGTAGGGATATATAGAGATGGAATGGGCTTGGTCGAAGCAGGAAAGATCATAAAAGAGCTTAAAAATACATATCAGAATAACCTAATGATACAAGGAAATGAAGCAAGAGCCAATTTCGGTTTGATCGAGGCGATTGAACTTAAAGGTAGTTTAGATATAGCAGATATAATTATTCAAAGTGCCCTCAAGCGCAAGGAAAGTATAGGAGTACACTTCAGAAACGATTTTCCAAGTTATAAAGGCCGTCCCAGGTATTCAATGATCAAAGTCAAAAAAAATAAGATCAAGATCAGACATATATCAATAAGGACACAAAAAAATCCATTATTTGCGTTATTTTCAGAGTCAAGGTCACAGAATTCATGAAAGAAAAGACATATAAATTAGCGGTATTTCGTTTTGATCCCTTAGTAGATACAAAACAGCGGTTCAAAAATTACTCTGTTCCGCGAAGTAAAACAAAAACCGTATTGGATGCTTTATTATATATTCGTGATAATATTGACGGTACTTTGGCTTTTCGCGCGTCTTGCATTCAGGGTCGCTGTGGTTCATGTGCAATGCATATCAATGGAAAATACGCACTGGCATGTGAAACACCCTTAAAAGCAACCCGGAATGTTATTCGTCCTTTATCGCAATTACCGATCATTAAAGACTTGATGGTAGATATGGAGCTTTTTTGGGAAAAATACGAATCCGTAAAACCTTATCTGGTTCGTCATTCCGGTGAAGCACGGCAGAGTTTTGAGAATCGTAAAGAAATGGATGCCATGATCGATTGTATATTATGTGGAGCATGTACTTCAGCTTGTATGATAACGGGTATAAATCCTGATTTTCACGGACCGGCAGCCTATGTAACCTTAAATCGTTTTCTAAAAGATGAGAGGGACGCTATTCATGACCAGAGAATCGAGCTGGTTATGAGCGAAAATGGCGTATTTCGTTGCCACAGTATGTATAATTGTAATGAAGCATGTCCAAAAAATGTAAAACCTTCCGAAAATATATTGGAAATTAAAAAAAATATTAGTTAAATTTTAACTATTGTCGTACTAATTAAAAAGGAGCCTTGCAATGGAAAAAACCATCAGTCGCCGGATCGCTGAATTTGCGGTAAATCTACGCTATGAAGATTTGCCTGAAAATGTTATTCAGGAAGTAAAACGTTATCTCTTTGATTCAATAGGGTGTGCATTAGGTAGCATGCACACAAAAGATGTAAATATTATCAAAGACATATATGAAGAAATGGGTGGCAAAAAAGAGGCTACGATTTTTGGTTACGATATAAAAATTCCAGCTGTACAGGCAAGTTTTTTAAATGCTCTTATGATCAGAGCTCTTGATTATAATGACATCTACTGGAAAGAAGACCCTTCACATCCTTCAGATATTATACCGGCAGCATTGGCAATGGCGGAAAGAGTTGACGCTTCAATGAAAGATGTGATCGTTGCGATCGTTCTGGCATACGAATTTGAACAACGCATTTGTGAATTTGCCAAACCGGGAGTGCGTGAACGGAAATGGCATCATGCAACATTAACCCAATTTGTTTCGCCTATCGTCGCAGGTAAAGTTCTGGGTTTGAGCGTTGATCAAATGGTCAATGCAATAGGTATTAGTGCCTGCCATAACCACACGATCGGATGTCCTACAGCCGGAAAATTGACAATGATGAAGAATACGGTTGACCCAATGTCAACACAATCGGGTGTCTTGGCTGCATTGATGGCAGAAAAGGGCTTTACAGGAACCGAAGCGATCTTTGAAGGCAAGGAAGGCCTGATGGATGTCTTTGGACCCGATTGGGATTTAGATGCTCTTCTCGGTGATTTGGGTAAATCATTCAAGATCCTTGAATGTTCAATGAAAGCATTTCCGACTGAAGCTTTGACCCATACTCATATTTCAGCGACAATTAAAATAATGAGTGAAAATGATATTCATTATAAAGATATCGATACCGTTACGATCACGACAATAGCCCGTGCTTGCGATATTCTTTTTGATCAGCACAAATATCGTCCCACTTCTCGCGAAACAGCCGATCATAGCTTGCCCTATTGTATTGCCTGTGCATTAGTGGATAGAAAAGTTACAACAAAAAGTTTTGATGATGAGAATATCCAAGATCCCCGTATTTGGGAAGTCATCGATAAGATTAAAGGTGAAGCTTCTGAAGAATTTGAAAAGATGTTCCCTGCAAAACAACCATCTCGAGTAAATATCAAACTTATGGATGGAACGGAACATAGTATGTATTTGGAGTATCCAAAAGGTGATCCTCGTGAACCCATGACCGAAGCCGATCTGGATGCAAAAGTGGAAGCCTTATGTGGCGACAGATTTGATATCCCGACCATAAAAAAAATAATTTACAGTTGCGAAACACTTAAAGCATCCGATTTTATGGAAGCGATCTAAGTCCATATAAATGCATTGACATAATAGATTGAGTTTGTTACTTTATATTGATATTGTCTATTAGGCTAATGACAGTAATTTTTAGGAGATGATAATGCGTTTAAAAATATTGACGGCAATAATTTCTATTTTATTCTGTATTTCACTATTTGCTCAAAAATCCCGAACGGAATTCTTTAAAGAATTTTACGGAACTTATCTTAACTCGACGGATATTGAGATCATAAAAGACGATAAGGTTGTTCCAACCGTTGATCTCAGCGATGTGATCAAACAGTTGGAATTGCGTTATAATATTGATATCCCTGCTGAGGAAGAAATTAAATTTAAATCGGTCGAAGAAGTTGCCGAATATGTGAATCTTTATTTGCAAAAGCAGACTTCAAAAACAGAATCCACGGTGAAACCTACGGATAAACCTGAAGTTGAATCGGTAAAACCTCCTGTGAAAGTAAAAAAGAATTATTCATGGAAATATAAACTCTATGGCTCTTATGGCTCGGTTGAACCAGTTGGTGTTACCGGGAATCTGGGTTGGGATGGCAATCTGTTCGGTGGCACAGCATTTAATCTGTTTGGCAATATGTATACCTGGGAAACCGGACTGATGGTGCATAAATACGGTTGGACGGGTAAACGCTCACAAAGTCCGAATTCTTTCGGTATATCGTTTGATTATGCTTCTTTTGATCATTGGGGTACCGATACCACTTGGGCAGCATATCCCAATGACACCACTGCAACCCGGTACGCGATCAGTCTTGTGTTCCAGCAAGATCTTACAGGAAAAGACAAAGTACGCCCGAAGATGGGATTCTACCTGCAGGAAAGTATTCGCGTTGGGGTACATAGTTATGGCCATTATGATACTGATCTTTGGGGGAATAACCATTTATCATATGGACTTGGCTTTGCTCAGGGATTTTATTTTTTGATCTTTGATCTGAAATTCTATCAGACGATTGCTTACAGCCCGGATATTATGGCTGTTCGCCCGGATCTTTCTATTATAAGAGCACTAGACATGGAGATAGGATTGCGCTTGGGTGTTGCTCTGAAATTTTAACTTAATGTTCAATTCTTAATACATTTATTTTTCTAATTAAAGTAAATTAAATTGACATTAGAAAAATAGGGGAGTATATTAGATTAAATTGAGAATGAAAAGATTATTAACAATATATTGAAATAATAATAAAGGAGTTAAAAATGAAACGTTTCGTTATTGTTTTATTAGCGATTGCTGTTGCAACATTCGCCTTTGGTGAAGGTTTTGGCATGAAAGCTTATGTTCAAGGTGGTGTTGTTGAACCCGGTATGGTCGGAACATCGGTTGGTGGTTATTATCATAACCCTATAACAACTGGTTTTGATGTTAAATTAGGTGTTAGAAAACCTTTGGCTGATTTCTTTGAAATGCCAGATTATTTACCGCTTGTAGCTCAAGTAGGTCTTGGCTTTCAAATGAACAGTGGTAAAGGATTTATACCTGAAAACATGATGGCTATAGAACTGAATATTGATGCTTTATATAACTTGAATGAAGTTGTTAATATTCCAATAGTTGGTGTTGCACCTTTCTTAGGCCTGAAATATGATGCACAGCTTTATGAAACTTATATGGTAAGTGTACTAGGTTTACAATTAGGTACCATGGTATGTTATGATCTTAGTGATCTTCTTGTTGAAGGACTTGGTGTAGAACTTATATTAGGTAATACATTTGATTTTGCTCTTTCAAGTATGGTTCCTCGGGTATTTTTATCACAGGCATATGCTAATCTCGGTGTTTCATACGCATTTGAATTCTAATAGAATTCAAATCTAAATATTAAGCCCTGTTTTAACAGGGCTTTTTTTATATATATTTGAAAATGATTTTATTTGTGCCGGAAATTTGTATATTTACGAACATAATATAGGAGCATTAAAATGAATGAATTTATTTTTCGGGAATATGATATTCGCGGTGTCGTTAAAGAGGATTTTAAAGATGATGTTGTGATCAATCTCGGTAAAGGTTTTGGAACATGGCTGATCAGGCATGGCGCAAAAAAAATGGCTCTAAGTGGAGATATACGTACAACAACCCCCAAACTCAAGGAGTTATTCGCTGAAGGTGCTCTTTCAACCGGTTTGGATGTTATGGATATTGGTATTTTACCTACACCCTTGAACTATTATTCTCAATTCGTTCGTCCTATAGATGCTGCTGTGCAAATAACCGGTTCTCATAATCCTCCCGAATTCAATGGCTTTAAATTGTCATATGATAAACAAGCCTTTTATGGTGCGCAGATCCAGGAGATCAAAGATATCATACTTGCCAACGATTTTGAAAGTGGCAAAGGAACATTTTCCACCGATGATAAGATCAAAAGTGAATACCTTAAAGAGGTTATTGGAAAAATCAATATTGAACGAAAGCTCAAAATCGTCGTCGATTCCGGTAATGCTGCAGGTGGATTGGTTGCACCGGAATTATATAAATCCCTAAATGTTGAATTGACTGAACTTTATAGCGAAATTGATGGTACTTTTCCTAATCACCACCCCGATCCCACAGTTGAAAAAAATATTGCTGAACTTATCAAACTGATGAAAACCGGTAACTATGATGTTGGAATTGCCTATGATGGCGATGCCGATAGAATTGGTGTGGTGGATGACAAAGGTCGAATTATTTGGGCAGATCAATTGATGGCGCTTTTTCTTCCGGAAGTGATCAAAGAACCCGGAACTCCCATTGTCTTTGATGTAAAATGCAGCCAGGTACTTGAAAATGAAGTTATAAAAAATGGTGGCAAGCCGATCATGTGGAAAACCGGCCATAGTGTCTTAAAACAAAAGATGAAAGAATTAAAAGGTCCATTCGGAGGTGAGATGAGTGGACACATATTTTTTGCAGATGATTATTATGGTTTTGATGATGCTATCTACGTATCTGCTCGTTTGGTTCAAATGCTTTCACGTTCAGATAAACCTATGAGTGACTATTTAGATGCATTACCTAAATTTGTTTCAACTCCTGAAATACGCCTTCATGCCGAATCGGATCAGGTAAAATTTGAAATTGCCGAAAAAGCATTTGAATTCTTTTCTAAAAACTATGATTGTATTACAGTTGATGGCGTGAGAGTCCGTTTTGAAGACGGATGGGGCTTGGTTAGAGCATCAAACACACAACCTGTAATCGTCATGCGCTTCGAAGCGAATTCTCAGGAAGCTTTAGAGCGTATTAAAAATCTGATTATGGGTAAATTATCTGAATTTGGCACCTTAAAGGAAGATGATCACTAAATTGAATTTTAAATCATTTTATAAAGAATATATTCCCCGTTTCAATAGGGAATACCGAAATTGTATTAAAGCTACTTTACCGGTAACGCTTTATGATCCAATTCATTATGTTTTGGATAATCCCGGGAAACAAATAAGACCGGCTTTTCTGGCTGCTATCGCTTCAGTTCAGGGGAATTCAAGTTTTGATGATATATTTCCCGCTGCATGTTGTGTTGAAATGATACATAATTTTACACTGGTTCACGATGATATTATGGATGGTGATCTGCTTAGACATGGTAAGGAAACCGTACATACCAAGTGGAGTAAAAATGAAGCGATCCTTTCCGGAGATGAGCTCTTTGCTATTGCTTTAAAGCAATTAGACCACTATACCATAAAACCGGACCTCTATGCTCGAATTGTACCTATTGTCTTGGAGGCGGTCATTGTCGTATGTGAAGGACAAGCTCAAGATATGGAGTTTGAATCCCGGGATGATGTTACACTTACAGAATATCTTGAAATGGTTGAAAAGAAAACGGCTTGGCTCTTAGCTGTTTCTGCAAGAATTGGTGCCGTGATAGGTGGCGCGGAGAAAAACGAAGAAATACTGATCGAAAAGATCATCCGTGAATTGGGGATAGTATTTCAGATACAGGATGATCTGTTAGAATTGATCTCTAATGCAGAAAATATGGGAAAAAGCCTTGGTTCTGATCTTGTTAAGCAAAAGAAAACTTTTCCGTATCTCTATGCAAAACAGGAATTTAATAAGCTTGAGTGGGAAAAATTTCAAAATAGCATAACGGAAGATTTTATTGATATTCATGGAGTTGAACCGGCACGCAAGATCATGGAAGATAATTTTATATTTGATAAAATTAGTGAAGTTATTACATTACGACATGTTACTATTCAGGACTTGATCAATGAGCTTCCAATTAGAAGCCGAGACATGTTTAACAGTATAATTGAATTTATCATGAACAGGAAGAAGTAATGATATCCAAGAATGCAACAATATTAAATAAGCAAGGATTACACGCCAGACCTGCTACTGCCATGGTAAATACAGCTGCAAAATATAAATCCGAGATATTTATTTGTAAAGAAGAAAAAAAAGTAAATGGTAAATCAATTTTAGGATTACTGGTTCTTGCTGCTGAGAGTGGATCAACCCTGACTATTGAAGCCAGTGGTCCGGATGAAAATGAAGCGGTAGGCGCATTAGTGGATCTGGTTGCTGATCATTTTGGAATGGGCGAAAGTAGCTAAATGGCTAAACATAAAGAAATAAATTTTTTAAATGGACTATCTTCATCTACCGGGATCGTCATTGGAACGGCGTATGTCAGAAAACTTGATCAGGGAATTATTATTCCGCGAACATCAATCCCCACGGATATGATCGAGGACGAAATGTTTCGATTGAAAAAGGCACAGGATCTTGTTGCTGAAGAACTTGAATTAGTCAAAGCAAAGATCGAAGAAAGCCTGGGAACATCCTATAGTGATATTATTTCCGCACAATTGGCAATTCTTAAAGATCAAGAGATCAAATATCAGGTTCAAGCATATATTGAAGAATATCATGTGAATGTGGCTTATGCTTATAAAGTTGTAGTAAACCAATATATAGAACTTCTGGAAGATCATGATTCGGAATATTTTAAAGAACGAGTTTCGGATATTCGTGATGTAAAGCAGCGGGTTATAAGAGCTTTAATATCAAAACAAACCGTTTTATCCTCTTTTAATATTGATAAACCTACAATTTTTGTTTCAGGTGATTTGAACCCTACTGACATAATGATGCTGGTCTCGGAAAATGTTATTGGTTTTATAACAGAATTCGGTGGTAAAACATCACATGTGGCCATATTGGCAAGAGCGATGAAGGTCCCTATGATCACAGGGGCAAAAGAAGTGACTCAGCTTATCGAGTCCGGTCAAACATGTATACTTGATGCTGATACCGGGAAAATATTTGTACAACCAAGTCAGGAATTGATTGATGAATATGCCCGTGAGATCATTTTATTAAATAAACGCGATGAAGCATTTCAAACTGCATTTAATAAAAAGGCCGTTACCAAAGACGGTTATACATTCAAATTGGGTGCTAACATTAGTTTACCCGTGGAAGTTAAAGATGTAAAAAAATATGGTGGGGGAGGTGTTGGCCTTTACCGAACCGAATATCTATATCTCATGAAACAACATCTTCCTGAAGAGGAGGAATTGTTTAAAGAATATCGTCTGGTTACAGAAGCCATGGAAGGGAAAGAGGTGGTTATCCGTACAATGGATTTGGGTGGAGATAAAATGTCCGCACTATGGGATCAGGATATCCGTCATGAACCTAATCCTTTTATGGGTTATAGAGCGATTAGGATTTGTCTGGATAAACCAGATGTTTTTATCACTCAGCTCAGAGCAATTTTAAGAAGTTCAGCTTTTGGTAACACTTCGATATTATTACCGATGATCACCCATGTTGAACAATTGACTGAAAGTTTAAAACATATCGAAGAAGTAAAGAAAACACTAAGTAAAGAACGAATTCCTTACAATAAATCAATTAAGATCGGCATGATGGTTGAAACCCCTTCAGCTGTCATAAATATTGAATCTTTTATTGATAAAGTTGATTTTCTATCCATCGGGACAAATGATCTTACCCAATACGGATTAGCTGTAGATCGTGGTAATGAAAGAGTGACTGATATTTACAATCACTATGATCCGGCGATCATTAAGATGATAATGAAAGTAGTCGAAGCCGGGCATAAGGTAAATATACCTGTCTTTGTTTGTGGTGAAATGGCCTCCGAATACAGGGCTTTGATCTTGTTTGCAGCAATGAAAGTTGATGGACTGAGTGTAGCCCCGCGTTATATTGGTGCAGTTCGGAATCGAATTAACTCATGCGATCAGAAAAAAGCACAGCAATACTTGAAAAAGGTCCTGGAAATGAAAACTCGCCAGGAAATTGTAGATTATTTAGATAGTCTTAAGGATAATTTTTAATCTGAGTCTGATAAAGTTGATAAAGATTGACGAGCTGCCCTTTGACTGGCAGCTTTTTTTGTTGTACCCGTTCCGGTGCCTAGCCATTCTTTTCCAACCATAACGGATATTTCAAAGTATTTACCATGCGCCGGTCCTTCTTCATGCGTTGTGACGAATTTTGGCATATCCATATTATGTTGTTGACAATATTCAAGCAATTTACCCTTATAATTTTGGATCTCAGCGGCCGGAAGAAGTCGCTTATGTTTTGATAAAAGGGTCTGGTAAGTGAAATCATAAGCCGCCTTGAAACCACCGTCAAGGTAAAGTGCTCCTATATAGGATTCATAAATATCACATAAAATTGAAGAAGAATTTCTTAAATTATCATTTTCTCCACTTTTTCCCAAAAGCAGGAATTGCCCGAAATGTAACCCGCGAGCGATAGAAGCCAAAGTTGTACGATTGACCAATTTTGCTCTCATTTGAGTTAATTCACCCTCTTTAGCATCGGTAAATTGTTCAAACAAAAAGCGGGTAACGATCATTTCTATGACCGCATCACCAAGGAATTCAAGTCTTTCATAAGAATCAACTTTTGTTTGTGTTTCGTAATCAATGGCAGAAGTATGTGTGAAGGCTTGTTTGAGAAGTTCTTCATCATCAAAAGAATATGGGTGAACGCCATAAACTTTCTTCGCTAGCTTATGAGGCTTATTGGGGAAGAAGGAAAAATAAAGTGATTTAATTTTATTAAGGATATTTGCCATAATAAAATATAGCAGATAAAATATAAGAACGATTTTACTCGTTCTTATATTTTATCTGCGGATATTTAATTAATTTTCTTTTGGTGTAATTACCGGGCGACCTTTATAGTAACCGCAATGCTGACATACATGATGTGGCATTTTAGGTTGTCCGCAATGTTCACATGTTGAGACTGTTGATGCTTTGAACTTATAGTGAGTTCTGCGTTTTGCACCACGGGTATGTGACAGTCTTCGTTTTGGGTTGGCCATTATTCCTCCGCACTTTCAAGCGTTTTCTTTAATTCTTTCAATGAATCCCAACGGGGATCAGTTTTTTCTTTTGAACAGATACATTTTTGATGGTTCAAATTGATACCGCAATTTGCACAAAAACCTTTACAGTTCTCTGAACATATTTTTTTGAATGGTATGTTCAACATAAGGGTATCACTTACATATGGTTTAAGGTCAATCTCTACATCCTGAGGAGACAAATACATGATATGATCATCTTTGTCTACATTATCTTCTGAAGTGAAAACAACATTAAAATTCTGATCTATCGTTTGTTCATATAATTCCAGACAACGATCACACTTCAGTTTCAGTTTAGTGTTTATCTTTCCGGTAAAAGTATAACTTCCTCCGGATTGATAAGCTGATACCTGAACTGTAATGTTTTCAGCCAGTTCGGGGATGTCGAACTCATCCTTATTACCTGTAAAATCAAAGAGCGATCTATCAACAGAAATATGTGATATCAAAATTTTCATAGCTCGCAAAGATAGTATAGAAAATACTCTTAGTCAAGTGTTTTGAGGCGTAAAAGTATGATATAATAATACGAATTAAATCGATTATTTAATTTTATCTACCCATGGCTCAAATTCAGTTGTATCAAGCATTTTTTGCTTGTAGGCTTTTGCTTCATTATAGGTCACAAAATGGCCGACACGAATACGAAAGCGAAGAATGCCATCAACATTGGCTTTTTGAATAAAGGCATCATAGCCTTGAGCAATAAGTTTATCCATTAATTCCACAGCATAAGTCTCAACCGTAGAACTGGAAACCTGTAAAGTGTATTTGGCATCTGAAATTATTGTTTCTTTTACGGAGGGTACAGCGCTAATAACTTCTTTTGCCTCCAAAAATACCGGTTCTTTTGTTTCTTCAATGACTTCTGTCACCGATTCGCTTATATAAGCCGGTTCCTGTTCGATCTCTTCGGGATTCTGTCCCGGCTTAGGGGCTTCAAGCCATTCATTGGGAGTTTTGGTCACTGTTGTTTTTTTATAAACTATTTTTTCGGTTACAACTGGTATTTCAACAACTTTAGGAGGCGGGGGAATTACAACTGTTTTCTGTGGTTTGTCTTTTTTTTCCTCAATATTGGAAAGATAATCCGGCTGAGGGTCAGCTGTAAATATAAAATTCTTGTGAAGAACTGTTCCTTCATTATTGATCATTGTCAAGCGGATAATGTACCTACCGGCTACATCAGGGATAAATGTTACGTTCGGATGATAATTGGATGGAATAAAATCCCTGGGATCAAGTCTTGATATTGGCGGTTTTGTATCAAACGACCATTGGTACTTGACAATATTTGCGGGGCGATTATAATTTTCAATATCTACAGTATCACCTACCAATATGCCCTGATTGACGGAACATCCTATTATCATGAAAAAAGCTAACACTGTCAGCATAAGCTTAATGGATTTGTTCATAAGAACCTCCAATTATACATTAGTATAGTAATTTCATGTTTTTAAAAGAAAAAGGCAATCTCTTTTTTTGCATTTTCGGGGCTATCTGAACCATGTACCGCATTTCGACGCGTTGTTTCGGCATATTTATGCCGCAAAGTTCCGGCGGCTGCAACTTCAGGGTCGGTTTTACCCATTAATGTCCGGTAATCCGCAATGGCATTTTCTTTTTTGAGATGTAATGCAATAATGGAACCGCTGGTCATGAATGCGACCAGCGGTTCGTAAAAGTCTTTCCCTTTATGAACTTCATAAAATACTTTAGCCTGTTCTTGCGAAAGGTGCAGCATTTTCATTGCTTTGATCTCGAACCCTGCATCAAGGATATCATGAATGATCAATCCCTGGTAACGTTTAGATATTGCATCCGGTTTTATCAAAGCAAGTGTTTGTTCTTTCATGGTGACCTATTTTTTAATGTTTGGGATCTTTTCGTTCAATATAACTTTCAGATCCGGTTGACCTATTTCCTGTAGATCGTAAGTAACTCTGACGGTGGGTTTATTGATCTTGATCACGCGGCGAAGGTCAATGGGAGTACCAATAATGACCGAATCGCACTCGGTTTTTTCAATTGTTTTTTCAAGATCTTTCATCTGCTGTTCACCATATCCCATTGCAGGAAGGAGAACACCGATCTCAGGATATTTTTTAAAAGTTTCAGTTATAGTTCCTACAGTAAAAGGACGAGGATCAACTATATCTTTGGCACCGAATTTAACGGCAGCCACCATTCCCGCACCATATTCCATTTCTCCATGCGTCAATGTTGGACCATCTTCAATCACCAAAACTTTTTTGCCATAGATGACAGTGGGATCTTCAACTGTGATCGGAGATGCAGCATCTACGATAAGTGCATTCGGATTAGCTTCACGAATACTTTGGCGAACCATCTCAATGTTATCATTATCTGCGGTGTCAATTTTATTGATTACCACGATATCAGACATTTTCAGATTGGTTTCACCGGGATAGTAAGAGACTTCATGACCTGGGCGATGAGGATCAACAACCGTAATGATGATATCGGCATCATAAAATGAAGTATCATTATTTCCGCCGTCCCATAAGATTACATCCGCTTCTTTTTCCGCTTCACGCAAAATAGCTTCATAATCTACTCCGGCATAAATGACTGAACCCATAGCGATATGCGGTTCATATTCTTCCATTTCCTCGATGGTGCAATGATGTTTTTTCAAATCATCGATACAGGCAAAGCGTTGAACAGCTTGTTCTGCAAGGTTACCATAAGGCATGGGGTGACGGACAGAGACAACTTTAAGTCCCATATCTTTAAGAATGTTAACCACACGGCGCGTGGTTTGGGATTTGCCGCATCCGGTGCGTACTGCGTTAATAGCGATAACGGGTTTTGTCGATTTTAACATCGTCCGTTTTCCGCCCATCATGATGAAATCAGCGCCACAAGCATTTACTAATGCTGCTTTATGCATAACTACTTCGTGAGGAACGTCACTATATGAAAACACAACCTGATCAACATCATGTTCACTAATGAGTTCCGGCAATTCAGATTCATCCACGATCTTAATACCTTCAGGGTAGAGGTCGCCCGCCAAAACAGCCGGATATTTTCGGCCATCGATGTCGGGGATCTGTGTTGCGGTAAATGCAACAACATTAAAATCCTCGTTACCTCTGAAAAAGGTGTTAAAATTGTGAAAATCTCTTCCTGCGGCACCCATAATGATGACGTTCGTTTGTTTCATACAAACCTCCTATTAAGTAATTAAACGTTATCTATTAGGTAATAAAATCCGGTTGACAATATCACGAAAATGATCAACAAATACAAAGGAAATACCTTTTTTAACCATTTCGGGGACTTTGTCCAAGTCGGACTGATTCGCTTTGGGTAAAATGACGGTTTTAATTTTCATGCGTTTTGCGGCTGTAAGTTTCTCCCGAACGCCTCCAATAGGAAGTACGCGTCCACGAAGTGATATTTCACCGGTCATTGCAACATTATGCTTAACTTTTCTGCCTGTCAAACATGAAAGCAGAGCTGTTGTGATCGTAACTCCAGCAGATGGACCATCTTTGGGAATTGCTGCGGCAGGAAAATGAATATGTATATCCTGATTCATAAATTGCACCGGTTCAATTTCAAATTCCTCAGCTGATGCCCGCAAAAACGAAATAGCGGTCTCGACAGATTCTTTCATCACATCACCCAACAGTCCGGTGGTCTTGAAATTACCTTTTCCGGGCATTAAGTTGACTTCAACGGGCAAAACATCTCCGCCACTTTGTGTGTAGGCAAGCCCTACAACGATCCCAACCTCATTTTCTGTGGGTAATTTTTCTTTGAATATCTTTTTTGGTCCAAGAAATTGTTCAATATTCTCTTTATCGAGTATGATCTTTTCGCGTTTCTCATCTTCAGCAAATTCACGGGCACTTTTTCGGCAAACTTTTGCGATCTCGCGTTCTAAAGATCGAACGCCTGCTTCCATAGTGTAATGTTCAATTATTGCCTCAATTGATTTTGGAGCAAAACGGAGTCGTTTTTTTGTCAGACCATTTTGTTCTATCTGTCTCGGTACCAGGAATTGTTTGGCGATCTGGACTTTTTCAGGTGTGATATATCCCGGCATACTGATTAATTCCATACGATCCAAAAGGGCAGGAGGTATACTGTGCGTACTGTTTGCTGTTGCAATAAAAAATACTTTCGAAAGATCAAAGGCACACTCAAGATAATTATCGCGAAAATCTTTATTTTGCTCGGGATCTAATACCTCAAGCAAAGCAGAGGCAGGATCACCACGGAAATCAGCACCAATTTTATCCACTTCATCAAGCATAATGACCGGATTCTGAGACCCACATTTTTTAATATACTGAATAATGCGTCCCGGCATAGAACCGATGTAAGTTCTTCTATGTCCTCGGATCTCAGCTTCATCTCTCATACCACCAACAGAAAAACGGATAAATTCACGATGCATAGTCCGGGCCACACTTTTACCGATAGAAGTTTTACCAACTCCCGGTGGGCCAACCAGACATAAAATTGGACTTTTTGCATTTTTCTTTAATTTAAGAACTGACAGGAATTCCAGAATTCTGTCTTTAACATCATCAAGACCATAATGATCATCATTCAGTATTTCTAAGGCCTCATTAATATTAAGTTGATCTTCCGTATATTTGCCCCAGGGAAGATCCAACATCCAATCGATGTATGTTTTACTGACTGTGTATTCAGATGAATAAGGTGACATGAGGGCCAAGCGTTCGATCTCTTTTTCAACAGCTTTTACAGCTTCTTTTGTAAGTGATGCCTTATCGAGCTTCTTGTTCATATCCACGACATCCGGATCATCTTCATCAGATTCGCCCAATTCCTTTTTAATGGCTTCAAGCTGCTCACGAAGTAAAAATTCTCGTTGCTGTCGGTTAACTTCTTTATTGACATGCTCGTTGATCTTGGCATTCAATTCAATGATCTTGAATTCTTTTTGAAGTGCTTTGACCAAAAGATCAAGTCGTTTGGCAATATTTAATTCTTTTAAAAGATCATATTTTTCCGAGATCTGAATGTTTAGTGAAGAAGCGATAAGATCGGAAAGCTTGGAAGGATCTTCGATAGAAAAGATCACATCCTGGATCTCCTCGGGAAAGATAGGGGAAATGGAAATAATTCGTTGAAAAAGATCTGAAATATTTCGAACATAAGCTTCAGCTTTTAGTTTAGCTGCAGGAATTTCGTTAAGTTTTTTTACAATCGCGATACGATAATTCAGTTTAGTTTCCAATTCACGATCAATAGAAATTCTGTGCAATCCTCTTAGAAGAACACGGGTTGAACCGTCTCCGCTTTGGATGATCTTCAAAATAGAGCATGATACACCAATATCAAAAATCGCATCGTCATCCTCATCGGGTGATTCACCCAGTATTTTGGCAAAAACACCAATGGTCTTATCCGTTTTTAGTGCATCATTGATCAATTGGTGATGCTTTTCTTCACGAAGCATGACCTGAAAAATAATATGCGGAAGCGGCATAATGCCTTCAACCGGAAGAATGCGCATGGTAGGAGGCATCACGTCTAAATGATCTATATTTTTTTTCATATTAAATAGAACTCCAAAACATCGAATAATTTATGAAATTTTGGATGAAAAAGCTATTGGATAATAGGGAGTTTTTATATGATTTACGGGTAGTGAAAGGTTATTCCGATACCTTGAGGTTCACTGCAATTAGCTTGTTGTTCCAGTAAAAAATTTCTCCGCTAATTTCCTTATCTCATCAATATCTTTAGAACGATTGATCTCAAACCGCATATGAGCTGCCCCATCCATTCCACGAATATAGGCAGAGGCATGTGGTTTAAATAAATTACCTGCATACATAAGGGAATAGTGCTCTTTTTGCAGTTCTAAATGCTTGAAAAAGCTTTCCGATATTTGATCTTGGTTCTCATCAGGCGAAAGCTCTCCTTTTGTCAGATAGTCGATCACATCTTTAAATAACCAGGGTTTACCCATCGTTGCTCGTCCGATCATGATACCGTCACATCCGGTTTCAATGATCATCCGCTTTGCGTCCGGTGGAGTGTGAATGTCTCCGTTACCTATCAGTGGAATTTTTATGGCTTTTTTTACATCGGCAATGATAGACCAATCTGCTTCACCTGTATAGCGTTGCTTGGTTGTACGAGGATGTACAGTTAATAAAGAGACACCTTGAGCTTCCAGGCGTTTCGCAGCTTCTACTGCTACAATGCCGCCCTTATCCCAACCTGAACGGATCTTGGCAGTCACTGGAAGAGAGACTGAACGAACCACCCATTTAGCTATTTTTTCTAATTGTTCAAGATCTTTCAGTATAGCTGAACCGGCACCGCGTTTGACCACTTTGGGAACAGGACAACCAAAATTCAGGTCAATAATATCGGGTTTTAAATTTTCTTCAATGTATTGTGCAGAACGAGCCAATGTTTCCGGATCATGTCCGAATATCTGAATTCCAATCGGCCGTTCAAATTTTCCGAATCGCATATAATTAATGGTTTTGTCATTTTCGCGAACAATGCCCTCTGCAGAAACGAATTCGGTAAAGACCATTCCAGCGCCAAAAGATTTACACATAGTTCGGAAGGGTTTATCGGTAACACCGGCCATCGGAGCTAAAAAGACCGGATGTTTTATCTGTAATCCATCAATGTTGATTGGTTCTAACATAAAGGAAATATAGTGAAGAAATTATGAATTAAAAATCAAGAATAAAGAATTGCCAGGTTACAAAGTTGCTTTCAACACCACTCTGATACAAGTTCCTTCACCCTCTTTTGAACGAAGTACGAAGATCTTTCCATTATGATATTCTTCAATAATGCGTTTTGTCAATGAAAGGCCCATTCCCCAACCGCGTTTTTTAGTGCTGAACCCGGGTTTGAAAATGGTTTTCCACTGATTGTCCGGAATACCTTTTCCGCTATCTTCAATGTCAATTGTGATGAAAGAATTGGATTGCTTAAAGCTAACGTATATTTTACCGGGTTTACCCTCAAGGGCATCAACGCCATTTTTGATCAGGTTCTCTAATGCCCATTCGATCAATTCAGGGTTTGCATTAATTTTACTCCGGACTTCCAAAACAAATTGCAGATCAACCGATTTGTTTTTTTGTGGTATTCTGCGTTCGATATAACTTTTTACATTTTCAAAAAGACCGGATGCTTCAATAGATTGGAGTTTAACCTTTGCACCGATTTGTGAAAAACGGTTCGAAACTTTTTCCAGCCGTTTAATATCTATATCCATTTCACGAGTGATCTCATTATCATCACCCAGTTTCATGCGAATCATTTCAAGCCAACCCATTAAGGATGAAATGGGGGTACCCAATTGATGAGCGGTCTCTTTGGCCAGTCCGACCCAAATGAATTTCTTTTCGCTTCCACGGATATACTGAAAACCCAGAAATCCGGCCAATAGAATAACAAATGCTCCCAATATTTCAATAAAGGGTAACCAAGTTAATCGGCGAATAGTAATACTGTCACCATAATGAATGATTCCAACTGTCTGCCCCTCAATGATCAATGGTACGGGAGTATTATTGTCATCCATTCTATTTGAAATTGAAAGCAACTCCTCTTCCAATTCGGATGTTATATCCGCTGTATTTGAAATTCCTTTAAGATTTTTCCACGCATTTATTTCATTTGTATTCGGTACTGTGATAATAATTGGGAATGAGATCCGGGGAATGATCTCTTCAAAGAAAAATCCATAATCGGAAAATTCGACATCACCGGCTAAGCGGGCATATAGCTCAGTATAGAAAATAAGTGATTGTTCTGATTCTTCACGAAGATCGCTAACAATGGTTTGCGAATAGAAAAGTACACCACCTGCAAAAAGCAGTGATACCGCAATGAAGATAAATTTAATGCGTGAAGTATTGAACATAGATGTTTCCTTGTTGTTTACGGAAAATAAAAATATATTTACCTACTAGCAAAGAATTATTAAGAGAATAAAATAATTAACCGGGTAGTGCTATGAAGCAAATTTGTAAATTTATGATCTTTCTCCTTGTGTCCGGAGCAATGCTATGTGCCCAAGATATGACCCAATGGATCATTGATGTAAGAGTTCCCGAGACTACCCCTGAAGATGCGGAGATCTTTGTTGCCGGTAATTTTAATATGTGGAATCCGGCTGATCCGGCTTATAAACTTATTCGAGTAAAGCCGGGAATATATACCAAAGTATTTAATATTTTTATTGATGAAATAGAATTTAAGTTTACCATGGGTAGCTGGAATGATGTGGAGGTGCTTCTAAATGGTGAGAACAGAGGAAATCGTCAGGAAAAACTAAAAAGAGATTTTGTTAAAAAAATATATGAAATACAAATGTGGCATGAACATGAAAAAATTGAAAATATTTCAGGGGACGTTCGCATAATAGAGAATTTCGAGATGCCTCAATTGAAGCGCAATCGACGAATTTGGATCTATTTACCCCCGGGATATGAGGCCAGCGAGGAATGTTATCCCGTACTTTATATGCATGATGGTCAAAATCTCTTTAACGATGCCACCTCGTTTTCAGGTGAATGGGGAGTTGATGAAACACTTGAAAGATTGATTTCAAGCAGAAAAATAAACAAGTTGATCGTTGTAGGAATTGAAAATCATCCGGAATACAGGTTGAATGAGTATTCTCCTTATTTGTTTGAGTATTCCGGTCTTAAAATTCGTCCTCAAGCCAGTGAATATGCAGATTTTATTGTAGAAACGCTAAAACCTTTCATTGATGGTAATTATAGAACAAAACCTTCACGTGAACATACGGCTATCGCAGGAAGTTCTATGGGAGGATTGGTCTCTGTATATATTGGAGTTAAATATCAATCTGTATTCTCAAAAGTCGGTGCTCTTTCCTCTTCCTTTGGCGTTTGTAAAAGCGATCTTGTTAAGTTCATAAACGAACACCCTAAAGAATATCCTATGCGTTTTTGGTTGGATATGGGGTCAAAGGAAATGGGAAATATGGATTTAAATGAGTACCAGATTCCTATAAAAAATGCACTAATAGATGCCGGTTGGCAAAAAAGGAAAGAAGTTAAATTCCTGATTTTCCAGGGAGCTGAACACAATGAAACATATTGGCGAAACCGATTTGATAAAGTCTTAAAATATTTATTTAAATGATGATGTATAATGATCTAAACATCGATGTGATCGATCTTCCTTTGATCGGAGAAAAAAGACAGTTGGCGCTTGCTTCGGTAGGAGTACATACTTTGGAAGATCTTTTATATTATGTTCCTCGTGCTTATCTGGACAGGAGCTCGGTTAAACCCATTGGACAATTGATTGTGGGTGAAGAATGTACGGTTGTCGGTGTGGTACAGCGTGTCCGATTGATACCTGCGAGAAAACGTAAGATATTAAAAATTGAGATTATGGATAATTCAGGTATTCTTACACTTAATTGGTTCCATGGCAGCGAATGGATCCAAAAGACCTTCCAACCCGGAGATACTGTCTCAGTTTTCGGTAAAGTTGAATTTTATCGTGGGAATACCATGACACATCCGGATTTTGATTTGATCGATCCGAATAAAGATGCCTTAAACACAGGTGGCGTGATCCCCGTTTATCCCTTAACACAAGATCTGCGAAAAAGTGGATTTTCCTCACGCTCCTTCAGAAAACTCTTTGCATTAATTCTGGATAAACTGCATCCTGATCTGGCTGACCCTCTTCCTAAAAGCATTATGCAAAAAGAGGGTTTAATTATGTTCTCTGATGCGATCCATCAATTGCATTTTCCTGAATCGGCCGAGAAACTCCTTAAAGCACAATATCGTTTCAAATTTCAAGAATCCCTGATGCTTCAAACTATTATTTCACTAAAAAAACGTCAAATACAAGAACAAAAAAATCTTACAAAATGTTCGAAAGCCGGAAATATTCTTCGGGATATGTATGAGCATTTGCCTTTTGAAGCAACCGATGCACAAAAAAGAGTTTTAAAAGAAATATATGCCGATTTAAAAAGTGAACATTCAATGAATCGCCTTCTTCAGGGGGATGTCGGTAGTGGAAAAACCCTTGTTGCCGCTATGTCAGCTGCGATCGTGACAGCCAACGGTTTTCAGACAGCTATTATGGCTCCTACAGAGATCCTGGCTAATCAACATTATGAACATTTTAGAAGTGAATTTAACAGACTGGGTGTCGCTTGCTGCCTTTTAACAGGAAAAATCGGTAAAAAACAGCGAACACTTTTATTGAACAAAATCGCTTCCGGTGAAATTCCTATAGTTATTGGTACGCACGCTCTGATCCAGAAAGATGTAAAGTTTAATCATCTTGGACTTACGATCATCGACGAACAGCATCGATTTGGTGTCGACCAGAGAGGAATGTTGATCAGCAAAGGTTTACATCCTCATGTTCTGGCTATGACCGCGACACCTATCCCCAGAACTTTGAGCATAACACTATACGGCGATATGGATATCTCAATTATTGATGAAATGCCCAAAGGGCGCATTCCCGTTAAAACCAAAGTGATATTACCGGTTCGATTGCCGGGTGTTTATGATTTTTTTGAAAAAGAAATGAAAGCCGGAAGACAGATCTATGTTGTGTATCCTTTGATCGCAGAATCGGAGAAAATGGATTTAAAAGCAGCCGAAAATGGATACGAAGAATTAAAAGAACGCTTTATGGGTTTCAACGTCGAAATGTTACATGGCAAAACAAAAAAAGATGATAAAATTGAGATCATGCGAGGATTTATTAATAATGAGATCAATCTTCTTGTAAGCACGACCGTAATAGAAGTTGGCGTGAACAACCCTAATGCATCGGTCATGTTAGTAGAGAATGCCGAACGATTTGGTTTAAGCCAATTACATCAATTAAGGGGGAGGGTAGGTCGTGGTAGCGATGCTTCCTGGTGTATCTTAGTCCAGGGCAATAACGCCGTACAGTCCACAGAGAGACTTCAGGTCCTGGAAAATTCAAATGATGGATTTTTTATCTCCGAAGAAGATCTGAAGCAAAGAGGTCAGGGTGACATATTCGGTGCTCGTCAGCACGGATTACCTGATCTCAAATTTGTTAACATGTTCACAGATAGGCCGATCATGGAAAAAGCCCGAGATTTGGCTTCTGATTTGATCCAACAGGATGCACAATTATTACTTCCGGTTAATGCCGAATTTCGCAGATATTTTCTAGCTCATTATTCAGATAAATTAAATTATTCAAATATCGGTTGATAATTCACACAACATCAAAGAGATTTATATATAATAATTACGGAACACAATGTCTTAATCAAGCATTTATAGCCCTAGTTTTAGCATAGGTTTTTATTGTTATACTTCATAATTGGAATTAAATTAACCTTTTGGAATATTAAAAGGAGGAAACAATGAACGATAAGATTACAAGTGGACAATTATTTATGGGTTTAGTCTATAGTTTGACTCAATCCGCATTTATCAGTTTAGGAAAATTACCCGACCCGATGACGGGGAATATTGAACGAAATCTGCCTCAGGCATCTCAAACGATCGATCTTCTTGCCGCACTGGAAGAAAGAACCAAAGGAAATTTGGAAGAAGAAGAAGAAAAATTTCTTGCAAGAACCATTTCAGATCTTCGTTTGAATTATGTAGATGAGGTTAATAAGCCTGAAGAATCCCCCTCCGCTGAAGCTCCGGAGGACAGGGAAAAAGAGGAAAAGAAAGACGATAAGAAAGAGGATAAAGAAGCATCATCTGAAGAAAAACCGGACAAAGCCGAATAAATTTTGAAAAAAGGATTATAATGTTAATTGACAAAATCAAACAAGCAAATAAAATAAAACTTGGCTTTGGGTTGGCTAGTTTCCTGATCGCATTTATTGTTTACATGTTAACTGTAGCACCTACTGTGTCATTTTGGGATTGCGGTGAATTTATTGCCTGTTCCGCATCACTATCAGTACCTCATCCTCCCGGAGCTCCGCTGTTTTTACTTTTCGCACGGATATTTTCAATGATCCCCTTTAGTGCAGATATCGCCTATCGGACAAATATATTATCCGTTCTTACTTCAGCAGCAACTATTATTTTACTTTATTATAGCATTATTCTTCTCATTCAGCGCTTTCGTGGAAAAGCTAAAACGCTAAAAGATCAATTTATAGTCTATTTTTCTGCCTTTCTCGGAGCCATGGCTTTTGCATTTTCCGATAGTCAATGGTTCAATGCCGTAGAAACGGAAGTATATGCATTTAGTACACTTTTGACCGCATTGACTGTTTGGCTTGTATTAAAATGGGATGCTGAGGACATTCAAGGCAAACATGGTGAGAAATACTTGTTATTCTTATTTTATACATTAGGTATTGCAGTTGGGATGCACCTTCTGAATATTCTTGCTATTCCATTTATTGTACTTATCATTTATTTCCGTTACTCAAAATTCGAGATCAAAAGTTTTCTGGGTGTATCCGCCCTTGCCGGGGTAATATATTTAATTATCCATAAAGGAATCATTGATGGTACTCCGGAAATCGCCAGAATGATCAATATCGATCCTGCCGCAGTCTCCTTCCCCTTGGCACTGCTTGTTCTGGCGGGGATCTTTATTGCATTATTTTTCATATTTGGACAAGCATTAAAATCACGCCCCATTGCGGCGAAATGGAGTCGATTGGTTGTTTTAGGCTTGGTCTTGATCACTGTTGGATATTCCAGCTATGAAATAATTTTTATTCGCTCGCTGAAGAATCCCGGAATTGATGAAAATGATCCGGAAACTACTTCAGCTGCGGTTTCATATTTACATCGTGAACAATACGGACAGCATTCCTGGGATCGTGAAGATGCTATGGCCCAAAATAAAACCAATGTTCAATATAAAAATCCTTCCGACTTTTTATGGCGATATCAGTTCAAACGAATGTACGTACGTTACTTTAACTGGCAATACATGGGCCGTGCGGAGGGAGGAGGTGTCGGCTGGTCCGGTGCTGAAGTTGACATAAAGCAGCTATGGGCACTTCCCTTTTTATTCGGAATGCTGGGAGCGTTTTTCCACTTTTCAAAGGATTGGAGGCGGGCTTTCCCGATCTTGATTTTGTTCATTATGACCGGATTGGCCATTGTGCTTTATGTGAACAACCCGGATCCTCAACCGAGGGAGCGTGATTATTCATATGTTGGAAGTTTTATGACCTTTGCGATCTGGATAGGTTTTGGCGCTTTGGCACTTCTTGATACAATTGACAGGTGGATCAAAGAGAAAGAACTGAAAAAAGTTTTGATCCTGCTTGCTTCAATAATACTTCTCATTGCTCTTCCTGTGAATCTATTGTTTGCCAATTTTGAATCCCACAGTCGAAAAGGTAATTATGTTGCTTCCGATTACGCGCATAATCTCTTGAATTCGTGTGAGGAAGGAGCGATCTTATTCACCAATGGAGATAATGATACATTCCCATTATGGTATAAGCAGGAAGTGGAAAAATTTCGCAAAGATGTGAAAATCGTCAATCTTAGTCTTTTAAATACTCCATGGTATATCAAGCAGTTGAAAAATATGGATCCTAAGATCCCACTTCGTTGGACTGATGCTCAAATTGAAACTATTCGACCTGTCCCATGGAAGACTCAAGAGATAAATGTTGCAGGTCTCACAACAAGTGTTAAGCCAACTTATGCCGGACAGTATTTGAGGGTACAGGACTTGATGATCCTTGAATTGATAAGAATTATTAATTGGGAAAGTCCTATCTATTTTGCGGTAACGGTTTCGGGTTCTTCCAGACTTGGTTTGGATGAATATCTGTCTATGGAAGGACAGGTCATGAAACTATATCCCCATAAAGTTTCAAAGATCGATGAGGATAAAATATATGAGAATTTCACATCGAATTACAAGTTTAGGAACTTAAATAATCCGGAAGTTTATTTTAGTCCCAACACGCAAAGACTGATGCAAAACTATCGTACGGCTGTTTTACAGGCGGCAATGAAATTCATTGAAAACGATAGGGATGAAAAAGCAAGAGAACTGTTGAATACGATCGAAGAAAAGATCCCTGAAGCAATAATCCCTCAGTATCATCCGGAATTAAGTTTACAAACCGGACGTTTGTTATATCAACTGGGTGATACGGTTGAATATAGCCGACGTATTGATAAAGTACTTGGACAAGAAAACCTTGATCAACGTACTTTAATGCTGGTAGCTCAGGAATTGGTCTATACATTAGAAGATTATGAAAAGGCAGAACAGATCCTCTTGCCTATGTATCGTCAGGATCCATATAACAATTGGGTTGCGGGTACTCTGGTGCGTCTATATAGAGAAAAAGGCAATTACAGTGCAGCTTTGAATATTCTTGGAAGCTGGCTGAAAACCGCACCGAACGATCATCAGGCACAGGCTCTGAAAACACAGATCGAAGCATTGGCAAATGAATGATATATGCCTGCCGGGATAAGCCCGAATTACAGGTAACTGAAAAAGTGGCTGTTGTACTGCTTAGTTACAACAGCCGGGAATATTTGGAACGCTTTTTGCCTTTTGTGTTGAAAACGGAATACCCTGATTTTCGTCTGATCATTGTTGATAATGCCTCTAGCGATGATACTCAGAAATTCCTGCAGAAAGAATATCCCGATATTGATATTTTACATATAGATGTGAATCGTGGTTTCACAAATGGTTTTGTTGAATCACTAGCATGCATCAAGGCTGAATATTACGCATTGCTGACCTCTGATGTTGAAGTTCCACCACAATGGTTAACTCCTTTGGTCGAGGCAATGGATCGTGATGAAAAGCTGGGTGCCTGTCAGCCAAAGATCAAAGCATATAAAGAACGGGATGCTTTTGAATATGCGGGTGCTTCAGGTGGTTTTATGGATAAATTCGGCTATATGTTCTGTCGGGGCAGGATCTTTGATCATGTTGAAAAAGATAAAGGCCAATATAATAAGCCCATTGATGTTTTTTGGGCAAGCGGGGCTGTATTTCTTCTGCGTTCTAAAATCTATCATCAGATAGGTGGGTTTGATAATGATTTCTTTGCCCATATGGAAGAAATTGACCTCTGTTGGCGAATTCAGAGAGCCGGATATAAAGTGAGAGCTATCCCGGCATCTGAGGTTTTTCATGTCGGAGGATCCGTAATCCTTTATGGCAGTACAGAAAAGACCTATCATAATTACCGGAATAATCTTATTATGCTAACCAAGCATTTGCCGGTCGGTAGATTGATCTGGATGATACCTTGGAGGATCTTATTAGATCTTGTATCGGGGTTTCAGGCTTTATTGTCAGGAAGAGGATCCGAAACCGGTGCTATGCTGAAAGCTCATGTTCATTATTGGAGATCATGGAGAAAATGGCTAAAAAAAAGAAAAGAAATATACTCTGTTGTACCTTATAGAAATCTAAAGGGTGTATACTCAAAATCAGTTGTATGGCAGTTTTTTATTAGAGGAAAAAAAATATATTCTAAACTGCCCGGCAGTCTGAATAAAGGAGAATAATAATGAAAGTGGTCATTTTTGCTGGTGGAAAAGGAAGTCGGATCTCTGAAGAATCCGTTCTGCGTCCAAAGCCAATGATCGAGATCGGCGGTAAACCCATTATCTGGCATATTATGAAGCATTATGCGTCTTACGGACATAATGAATTTGTCATTTGTTTAGGATATAAAGGTGAAATGATCAAAGAATATTTTCATGATTATAGTGAAGAATTTAAAATATCCCTTGTTGATACAGGCCTGGAAACCATGACAGCAGGGCGTCTTAAACGAGTACAAGAATATTTAGATAATGAAACTTTTATGCTGACTTACGGTGATGGTGTTTCTGATATTAATATCAATAAATTGATCGATTTTCACAAATCAAAACAAGCTCTGGCAACGATGACAGGTATTCAACCACAGAGCCGCTTTGGTATTTTAGATATTGATGATGACGATATGGTTAAAACCTTTCAGGAAAAACCAAAAAATGAAAATGTTTGGATAAATGGTGGTTTTTTTGTTTTAGAGCCGGATGTGTTTGATCATTTATATCCGGATGCTGATGAGATCATGTGGGAGCGCCAACCACTTGAAGATATCTGTGGAAAACGTCAGCTTGCTGTATACAAACATCATGGTTTTTGGAAATGCATGGACACATTGCGTGATAAGATCGAGCTTAATGACCTCTGGGAGACAAATCCAAAATGGAAGAACTGGAAATGATAAACGAACTGCGATCATTTTATAAAGACAAACATGTCCTCTTAACCGGCCATACAGGATTTAAAGGTTCTTGGATGTTGGTTATGCTGGAGTCTTTAGGGGCAAAAGTAACAGGATATGCTTTGGATCCTGTTAATGATCATGATCTTTATTATGAGATAAACGGTGATGATCTGTGTGATTCTCATATAGCAGATGTCAGGGATAGAAATGCGGTGCATCAGGTTGTGGAACAAGCACAACCCGATATTATTTTTCACTTTGCCGCACAGGCTTTAGTACGGGAATCCTATCGTATTCCTGTAGATACTTTTGATACGAATGTCATGGGTACGGTCAATATGCTGGAAGCCATGCGTATGCTGACAAAGCCTTGTGTCGGAGTCATGATAACAACGGACAAGGTCTATGAAAACATGGAATGGGAATTTCATTACAAAGAAAATGACCGTTTAGGTGGATTTGATCCATATAGCTCCAGTAAGGCTGGTGCAGAGATCGCTATAGCTTCATACCAGAAAGCATTTTTTAATACGAAACATATACGTGAACATAGAAAATCTGTTGCAGCTGCTCGCGGTGGTAATGTGATAGCAGGTGGAGATTGGGCGGAGAATAGGATCATTCCCGATCTGGTCAGGGCATTACAAAAAAATAAGCCCTTGCATGTTAGGAACCCCAAAGCGATTCGCCCCTGGCAACATGTACTTGAGTTACTTTATGGTTATTTGATCTTGGGATACAAACTTTATAAAGAACCGCAAGATTTTCAGGGTGCTTATAATTTTGGTCCTGAAAAAGGTGATGAAATGACTGTGGAAGAATTGGTAAATACCGCTATTCGTGTTTGGGGATCAGGTGAATTTGAATATCGACCCGATAAAGAAAATTTACATGAAGCCGGTATCTTGCGCTTGGAAA
>JAYEJI010000010.1:0-21707 GCA_034660515.1 Fidelibacterota bacterium | reverse complement strand
ACCTACTCCGTCGGCTGACGGAGTAGGTGTGCAGGCAGTTTCTGTAGTATTTATTCATCATCCATCGTTTATAATTTATCGTTACCCAGAGACCATCGTAGCAGGTACGGATCCTTCAATATACAGCGGAAGCGTGAAATCAGCTGCGGTGCCATCAACCAATATGACATGGAAAGTGCCTTCGACAATATAGTCGGCGGAACCGTCCGCAACGGCTGCAACGAGTGCGGCGCCTGCGGAAATACCAATATTGAAAGTAACGGGCAAGGTGAGGGCTTCCGTAGCGCTGCCTGCAATAACAAAATTCGTCGAATAAGTATTCGAATAATAATGTTTATTGGATTTTACGCCTTCGATAGTAACAGTGTATTCAACTTCATCAATGGTCGCTTCCCGTGAGTCCAGATTTTGGACCGAGCAATCGACATCAAAATTAAGCGTGTAAGAAGTGAATCCGTTGATCCGGTATGTGCCATCGATAGCAATGACCGTAACTTCCGGTTGATCGTAAAAATCTTCAAATCCCACATCAATGGTGGCTGTACCTGAAATATCAATGGGCAGATCAAATTCTTCCAAGACCGGATCATCGATATGAAAGGTTCCGGTCACAACATAATCCAGTGATTCGCCTTCATCCAGTTTGGTCAGCATTTGGATGGCATCTGCCGTCAACAGGGTCAAGGGCATGGTCAGGGTGATCGTATCGATTGGGATAGTCTGATCGACGATCACATACTCCGGAAGTGCTGAAATGCCGTCAACAACAACTTGATAATCAGCATCATAGATATGAGCAGTTCGAGTATCATTATTGGTTAATAGCATGGTGATATTCATGAAAGTTGTATCACCTGGGAGATCCAATAATTCATAGCCTGTGACCTCGATCGTAGGTTGTTCAAAGAGGGCGGCAAAAATATCGGCTGAGGTATTTCCTGTGATGTAAATGGGCAATGCGAATTCAAAAGCTGAACCATTGACTTCTATGATAGAAATGATACCTTCAACTGAATAATCAATTGTTCCGTCTTTAATAGCTTGGGCAAGTTGAGCACCGGTAGTTTCATCCAAGGTCAGTACAACCGGCAGGCTTAAAGAATCTGAACCGCTTGCAGCGATAGTAAAAGGATTGCTGTAGCTGTCGGAATAAAGTTGTGTTTCGGAAGGCAGTCCTTCAATATTAACAACGTACTCGATCTCATCCAGCGTGACGCTTCTTGTATCCATGTTTTGTATCATGCACGTAACATCGAAATTAAAAACATAGTTTCCCTGAGTATCTTCGGTGAAATCACCTTTTATGTTCAAGAGTTCAATATTGGGTTGTTCGTAAAATTCCTCATAACCAACCTCAACGCTGGCGATGCCTTCAATATCGATAGGTAGATTAAATGCTTCTAAAACCGGATCATCAATATGGAAAGTTCCGGTTGCTTTATAAGCCAGTTCCTCTCCGGCATCCAATTTAGCCAGAATTTGTACTGCATCAGCGGTTAAGAGGGTGAGAGGAAGGGTCAATTCAAGCGGTGTTGCTCCGATGCTTTGATCGATATCAACATGCTCTTCTAAGGCTGTAATATCCTCGATCACGACTTGGTATTCTACATCGGCTATAAGGGCAGTTCGTGTATCATTATTCGTGAGAAGCATGTCAATTTCAAGATAAGTCGTATCGCCGGGAAGTTCTTTCAATGTGTAACCAACAATTTCTACCGTGGGTTGTACAAACAGTGTTGAAAAGATATCAGCTGTCATATTTCCGGTGATATACATCGGCAGGGTGAAATCAGATTCAATGCTGTCAACTTCTGTGGCATGAAAAATACCTTCAACGATGTAATCAATGCTTCCGTCGTCAATGGCTGATGCCAATTGTGCTCCGCTTGTTGCATCTAAAGTCAACATAATAGGCAGTGTAAGTGAATCCGAACCGTCACCTGCGATCACGAGAGCTGTCGAATAACTTTCGGAGTAAAGATGTGTTTCGGATGGAATGCCTTCGATATAGACAATATATTCCACTTCATCGATAGTGACGCCTCGACTATCCATATTTTCGACTAAACAGGAGACCTCAAAATCAAAAATATATGAATCAGCGCCATTTGCAGTGAAATTTCCACTGATATCGCCTACTGTGACGATAGGCATATTATAAAAATCCTCATAACCGGCATCCACGGTAGCTGTCCCGGATACATTGAGCGGGAGATCAAATAAATTAAAAATAGGATCGTCAACATGAAAAAGGCCGGTAACCGAATAATCAAGTTCTTCACCGGCATCGAGTTTAGCCAGGATCTTAACGGCATCAGAGGTAAGCATGGACAGTGGCAGAGTCAGGTCCATAGAAGAATCCGGGTACATATCTTGATTGATGATAGCTGTCTGGTCAGGCAAAGTAATATCTTCCAGGACGATCGAGTAATCCACATCAGCAACATGGACTTGACGGTGATCGTTGTTTAGAACGGTCATATCAATATCAAGAAAAGCCGTATCGGCCGGGAGGCCTTTCAGCGTATAACCCGTGATCTCAACCGTGGGTTGTTCAAACATACTTTCGATGGAACAGGAGAAAAGAGCAAAAACGCTCAGGATGATTAAAATTGTTGATAAATATTTCATGGTTATTCCTTTATTTTACATTTCCATGTCATGTTGATAGCTATTTATTATTAACTGCGTAAAATACAATTGCGTGAAATCATTTACAAATTAAATATCTGTTGATTCGGAGTAGAAGGAAATTATGAATTATAAATTATGAGTGAGTACGAAATTTATGCTTAAGCTAAGGAACGGTTTCAAACCGTTCCCTACGCGAATATGTTCTTCGATTCATCAAGGGGTGACAATAATTCATCCTTCTTTTCTATTTAAACACTGAAATAAATTGTTTATATTCACTCACTATGATAACACGCAAAAATACCAAAAAGATCAAAGTGGCTAACATGTACATCGGTGGTGATGCTCCAGTATCCATCCAAAGTATGATTAATACCAAGCCCGAGGATGTGGAAGGGGCTATTGATCAGATATGGCAATTGGAAACGGCCGGATGTGAACTGGTACGTATGGCTGTCCCGAATTCAGCGGCTGTCCCGGCATTTGCAGCGATCAAAAAACGCATCGGGATACCTCTGGTCGCGGATATTCATTTTGATCATAAATTGGCTCTGGCCGCTCTCGATGCCGGCGCAGACAAGATCCGTATCAATCCGGGGAATATCGGTTCTGAAGATAAAATAAAGGCTGTTCTTGATGCTTGTAAGGCAAAAAATGTCCCTATTCGTATTGGCGTAAATGCTGGTTCGCTTGAAAAAGATATTTTGGAAAAATACGGACATCCGACACCTGAAGCACTCGTGGAATCGGCTGCCCGGCATATTGCGATCTGCGAAAAATATGATTTTGAAGATGTGATTATTTCTATAAAAGCGTCCGATGTGATCTCCATGATAGAATCGAATAGATTATTCTCTGAGACATATGATTATCCTTTACATTTGGGTGTGACCGAAGCAGGTACGGAACAAACCGGTTCCATACGTTCTGCAGTCGGGATCGGAACTCTTCTTGCAGAGGGAATAGGGGATACGCTGAGAGTTTCGCTATCCGCTGATCCTGTAAAAGAGATCAAAATCGCCAAACAGATATTGCAGGCTCTTGGCTTACGAAATGATGCCGTGCGTGTGATCGCTTGTCCTACCTGCGGACGATCGAACTTTGATGTGGCAAAGATCGCAAACGAACTTGAAAGTCGGGTAGAAAATCTGGATAAAGAATTGACCGTTGCAGTCATGGGTTGTGTGGTCAACGGTCCCGGAGAAGCGCGCGAAGCGGACTTGGGGGTCGCCGGAGCAGGGGATGGCAAGGTCATGCTTTTCGAAAGAGGGAACAAAGTTGGATTGTTGCCGATTGAAGGCATTGTTGATAAACTTATTAAAACGATAAACGATGAACTATAAACTATAAGATCAAGACGGAAAGTTAATAAATTTTAATCTTTAGACTTTTATCTTTTATCTTGTAGAAAGTATACGTAGTTTCGGGGCGAATAATAAGGAATAGAACATGACATCGAACGAATTTTTTCAATCACTGGGTTTAACGAAAACGAATCTCTACATTTTCCTCGTAGCACTGGCTGTGCTTATTGTCGGTTATATTTTTATGGCTATCGGTAAAACCTACGATGCACTTTCACTTTATGTCAGTCCAATTATTCTGACCATTGGTTATGTGGTCGTACTTCCAATGTCTATTCTTTACAAGAAGAACAAAAGCGAGTAATAAAAGACAAAAGATTAAAGTAAAAAGATTAAAGATGAAGAGTTGAAATTTCAACTCTTTTCTCTTATGCTCGAAAAATTTCCTACCCCCCCCTCTAAACGCCTAAACCTCTAAACTCTTGAACCTTTCACGCAATTGTCAATTGCCAACTGTCAATTATTGTTTTATATTCGCTTTGATTTAAAAACGGAGAATTCTTTTATATGAGTAAAAAATACGGATTATTACTGGATTTTGATGGAGTAGTGGTGGACAGTGAACCATTATATGAAGCAGCAATGAACATTCAGTTCAAGAAATACGACATAGAGGTTGAAGCAGAAGATTGGTTGTTCTTCAAAGGTAAAGATGCCAAAGCTGTTTTTTCCTATATTCGTAAAAAATATGATGCAAAAGTTAATATTGACGAGATGCGCAAAGAATACAGCGTTGATCTTTTTAATGAATTTAAAACGAATATGCGATTTATTCCCGGATTTAAAGAATTTTATTATTCCTGCCTTGATGAATTTTCAGATATGATCGTCACCTCGACATCCCGTGAAGTTATGGATTGGACTTTTGAAAACGTTCCCGTTGATAATATTTTCAGCGGAATGATCACATCGAATGAGGTCGAAAATACCAAACCGCATCCCGAACCTTACTTAAAAGGCGCTGAAAAGATAGGTATTCCGATCGAAAATTGTATCGTCATTGAAGACTCGGTAAACGGTATTCGTGCAGGAAAAGCATCTGGAGCTAAGGTGATCGGTATCACAACGACCTTTCCGTCTGAAATCATCCATGAAGCTGATCTGATCGTTTCCAACTACAGTGAATTGTCACCGGAAGTACTGAAAGAGCTTATTGATAGTTGATCTCAGAACAAATATCAAGATTTTCCGGTTGAGTCTGTTATCCTTTGGTTTATTGGCATTTTTTGGATTTTTATACTTATATTTCAAAAAAGGAGAACACGCAGCATGAAAATATGGAAAAGTACACTTACGGTGCGTTCATATGAGCTGGATTCTTTCGGCCATGTCAATAACGGCACCTATCCGCATTATCTGGAAGCTGCCCGTTGTGATTATCTGAAAGAAGCGAACATTCACTTCAAAGATTTTGATAAGTGGAAGAAATTTCCCGTCATTGCAAAGGTCATGATAGAATATAAAGCGCCGGCCTTCTATCAGGAGGTACTGCATATCGATGCGATCGTTAAAGATCTCGGTAAATCATCATTTGTCTATGAATATAAGATCACCAAAGATGACGGAACCCTCGTTGCTCTTGCCGAGACCCTGATGGTGTTTGTGAATGAAAAGGGAAAGCCGACTTATATGCCGGAAGAGGTTCGAACTGCGTTCGCACCATCGTAACGCGAAACGCGTAACTTGTGACGCGTCTGTGAAGCAAATTACGTAACCCGTTACGTCCGAGTTACGAGTCACGAGTTACGAGTCACGAAATAATCTTGAAATGTTTATGAAAATATTTGTACTCCAATGTAATAAAAACATTGACTTTACCTGATTCAAATCGTATCTTTTTCAGCTTTTTAACATGAGATAAAAGAGGACATACATGGCATATCCATTATCAACGAAGAAAAGAATTCGTCAAGCAAAAAAAAGAAACCTGCGCAATCGTCATTTTAAATCATTGATGAAAACCGCTATTCGTCGCGTAGATGAAGCTCCTAACAAAGAAGAAGCTTTGAAATTATATCCGGAAGCTGTTTCAGCTATTGATAAAGTAGCACAAAAAGGCATTATCCATAAGAACACAGCTGCCAACAAAAAATCTCGCTTGACAAAACGCGTCAACGCTTTATAAAATTAATTTAAAGCCGTAAAAATTTAACCTCAGTTTTATACTGAGGTTTTTTGTTTTGTATACAAAAGGAACAGGCATCAGTCTTCGCTCTTCGAACTACGCCCGACAAGTGCCTGTTCCTTGTAAATATATATTTTTTCAAAACCACCAGTCACCAGTTACTAGTTACTTAACAATACAATATCCTTTAGCCTTCAACTTCACCCTACCGTTGCGAACTACGCCCGATTCTCCATCGGAGAAAATAGTCGATTTTACATCGATCTGATAGATTTGCTCGTTATTGCTGTAATTCATGAGAACGAACCAGGTTTCGTTACGATAACGACGTGAAAAACCTCCAACAGCTTTTGTATCGGCGATCTGGTGTAGGTCACCACGGGTCAGGACAGGGGAATCCTTTCGAAATTTGGCTAATTTGGAGATCAAATTATAGGTAGGCCAATGAATATTGTACCAATTGACCTTTGTTTTATCATGTAAACTTAATTTTGGTGGATCTCTCAATTCTTCCCCGCAAAATACCATCGGAATCCCGGGTGCGGTAAAAATAGTAAATAAGGCAAGATGATGATCTTTAACTCCCATGATCTTCATAGCACGGGGTGTTTCATGATTTTCGGCATAATGAATGATCTTACTTCCATTCGGATAACAGCGGATCTCTTCCGCGAGGGTCTTTCCAATGATCGAAGCATCGGCTGAACCATCTGAGATATCCCGAAAAGCATCATAGAGAGCATCACCGTCTACTGCATTCAGTCCGAATAGCAAATGCTCAGCTTTGGTCCCATCTGCAATTAACAGCGGATCTTTACTTGTTTGTGTGAAATGATCCCTTAATTCCTGAAAAATATCATCCGGCATGTTTTCACTATTATCCAGTCTGAAAGCATCGACACCTTGTTCCAACCAGAAATCGAAATAAGATTTCAGTCGTTTCCTGATCGAGGTATTACTTAGATCAAATGCGTAAACATCTTTATTTGTATATCCGGATGGCTGTTGCATTTTACCGTTCTCATTCTGTAGATAATAGTTTTTGTAATCCCTGACCCAGGAATGGTCCACTGCTGTAAATGCAACAGGTGCATCCAACATAAGTTTGATACGATTCCTGTGCAGCATGGAACGCAGGGAAGAGAACTGGGTCATGGAACCGTAACGGGAATTGGTGGTAAAATAATCACGGACAGCATAGGGTGACCCAAGAGACCCTGCTTTTTGAGATCTGCCGATCGGATGAATGGGCAGAAGCCGTACCATGTTGATCCCCAGCTGATCCAAACGGGAAGTGAAGCTTTGCAGGGCTGTAAAATTACCCCCGGAAAAATGCCGTACGAAGGCTTCATAGATTATCATATTATGAGCATAAGAAGGAAGCTCATGGTATAAAGGCATACTATGGTAATCAAGTTTCTTTTCAATCATAGTTTCATTTAGATTCTTATGGATTGATAATTCATGGATCCCGAATGAATCTTCATTGTACTCATTACGAATGACCAATTCATTGAAATTGTTTTTGATCAATTTCCCGGTGATTGCGACGGAATAACTTTCTAAAAAATTTACCTGATCGAGCAATTCTCCATTCAACCATATCAATGAGGATGATGCAACTGTGTTGCAAGAGAGGGAATAGATAGCGTTAGTATCGACTTCACCAACCCGAAAGCGCTGTTTGTGCCATCGGTATCGAGCGTTTGGCATTTGCCAGTCGTCCCATGTTGAACCGGAAAAATTCGTACTGGGAAATTCACTGAACCAGGCTTCGCTTATGCCTTTGGCATCACTATCATAGACGGTGATCCATTTATCGGTAAGCTCCGGTGGATCGGAAATAATGCTATCCGAACAAGAAAAGAGTAAAAAAATAATGATCAAAAGAAAAATGATATTGGATCTTAATTTCATCGAAGTACCTAAAATAAAGGTTTATTAATGATTTTCATGCTTGTAAAAATAAAGAAAAAATGCGAAATTCAAAACGCTAATGATACATTATGACAAAAACTAAAGATAAATTATTCATTATTGATGGCATGGCCATCGCCTACCGGGCGCATTTCGCTCTCATTCGTAATCCTTTGGTTACCTCCGATGGACGGCATATCTCAGCAACATACGGATTTTTGAATGCACTTCTTAAGATCGTGAGAGATGAGAACCCGGACTATTTGGCCGTTGCCTTTGATTCCAAGGAAAAGACCTTCCGACATGAACGTTATCCCGAATATAAGGCAACTCGCGAGAAAATGCCTTTTGAAATGCGACCGCAGATCCAGTGGATCAAAGATATCCTTGCCGCCATGAATATTCCTATGATAGAAATGCCCGGCTATGAAGCTGATGATATCATCGGGACGTTGGCAAAAAAAGCTGAAGTCGAAAATATTGATACCTATATGGTCTCGGGTGACAAAGATTTTATGCAATTGGTCAACGATCGTATTTTTCTCTACGCTCCCGCGACCGGGAAACGTTCCCTTACTATTTATGATAAAGATGGTGTGAAAGAAAAATGGGGTGTACCACCCGAAAATATTATAGACCTGCTCGGATTAATGGGTGACAGTTCTGACAATATCCCCGGTGTGAAAGGTGTAGGGGAAAAGACCGCAGTGAAATATTTACAAAAATATGGATCGCTGGATGCACTTTTGGAGGCCGCACCTGATATTCCGAATGAAAAGCAGCGTCAAAAACTGCTCGAAGAAGCCGATATGGCCCGTCTGAGCCGCGAACTGGCTACCATTGACATCAATGTTCCTCTGAAGATCGAATGGTGCGATATGAAGGTTAATGCGGATTATGAGGTCATGGAACTGAAACAACACTTGCAAGATCTTGAGCTTTATAAATTTATCAGAGATCTTGGACTGGAAAAAGTTGAAGAGAAGAAGAGGGAAAAAGAGGAAGAGGGGAAGAGAGGAAGAGGAGAAGAGGAAAATATACAAAATTATATTTGCTGTGATACAAGCGAAAAAGTAAAGGATCTTGTTAAGAAGCTTCAAAAGCAGGATGTTTTTGCTTTTGATACCGAGACTGATGGTATTGATCCTGTATCGGCTCCCTTGGTTGGACTTTCTTTTGCTTATAAACCATGGGAAGCGTTTTACATACCTTATACCGAAGAGCTATTGAATATTCTCAAACCGGCACTTTCCAATGAAAAGATCAAGAAGGTTGGTCAGCACATCAAGTTTGATATGCTGGTGCTCAAACAGCACGGTGCAGAGGTCAAAGGAGAACTTTTCGATACTATGCTGGCGGCTTATTTGATCAGTCCTGATACAAATTCCTACAAATTGGATCTTTTGGCAGATCGTTATTTACATTATCACATGCAGCCTATCACGGAATTGATCGGTAAGAAAAAATCTCAACAGATTCCTATGTCGCAGGTCGATCTGGACAAGATCACCTTTTATGCTGCCGAGGATGCGGATATCACTTTCC
This sequence comes from Fidelibacterota bacterium, assembly GCA_034660515.1. GTDB lineage: Bacteria > Fidelibacterota > Fidelibacteria > Fidelibacterales > Fidelibacteraceae > M50B103. The sequence goes on along the minus strand of JAYEJI010000010.1, from coordinate 12,122 downwards.
AACTATACGGTATTTTCAGTAAAAAACTTGATGAAGCGGATCTGACAAAGGTTTTCGAAGAGATTGATGTGCCGCTCATCCCGGTTCTTGAGGACATGGAGTTTGACGGTGTCTATTTGGATCTTGCATTTCTCAAGATAATGAGCCGGGAAATCGGGCAAAAAATGACCCATACCATGGAGAAGATCTATGATCTGGCAGGTGGTGTGTTCAATATTAACTCTCCAAAGCAATTAGGATTGATCCTTTTTAAAAAACTGGGGCTACCGCCGGTTAAAAAGACCAAAACAGGCTACTCGACAGACGTAACTGTGCTTGAAAAACTCAAAAATAAGCATCCCTTACCCGAAAAGATCCTCGATTTCAGGATGTTGATGAAATTACGCTCCACTTATGTAGATGCTTTGCCGATGCTGGTCAATTCTAGGACAGGGCGCGTGCACGGATCCTTTAATCAAACCGTAGCAGCCACCGGACGCTTATCTTCCTCCAATCCGAATTTTCAGAATATTCCAATCCGAACTGAAATAGGTAGAGAGATCAGAAAAGCATTTTGTCCTCAGGAAAAGGGTCATTTTATTCTGGCTGCGGATTATTCGCAGGTCGAACTGCGCATTATGGCGCATTTGTCCGAGGATCCTAATCTGGTTACTGCATTTAAAGAAGATGCGGACATCCATACGCACACAGCTGCAACGGTCTTTAATGTTGAGCAGAAGGATGTTACATCGGATATGCGCCGCACGGCCAAAGTTGTCAATTTCGGTATTATGTACGGTGCCGGTGCGCATCGTATTTCGCAGGAATTGAATATTACCCACGGTGATGCGGGTGCTATTATTAAATCTTATTTTGAACGCTATACGGGCGTAAGGGATTATATTGATCAGACCATAGCCGAGTGCAAAGAACGCGGTTATGTTTCGACCCTCTACGGACGAAAACGGCCCATACAGGATATTAACAGCGAGAACCGTAATCTCCAGGAAGCTGCAAAACGTGCGGCTATTAACATGCCGGTGCAAGGTACAGCTGCCGATATCATTAAGATCGCCATGATCAGAATTCGGGATTGGATGCTCAAAGAAAAGCTAAAATCCAAAATGATTCTTCAGGTGCATGATGAACTGGTCTTTGAAGTCCATCCCGATGAGCTGGATCTACTGAAAACCAAGGTCCAAAGCATCATGGAATCCGCCTCTGATCTCATCGTACCCCTAAAGGTTGATGTGGGTGTGGGAAAGGATTGGTTTGAGGCGCATTGAATTGTACGGAACAGGCATGCCTGTTCCGTACGTTAATTCTTTACTTCTTAAACATTTATCCCTAAATTTTATTCTTATGATGAATATTACATGGATACATACATGCCTCAAATAAAAACAAATTATCTGGTGATCGGTTCGGGAATAGCCGGACTTACATTCGCTCTCGACGTAGCCGAATATGGTGAGGTAAGTCTCATTACCAAATCGACTCTCGATAATACCAATACTTCTCTTGCTCAGGGTGGAATAGCTGCTGTGATCCTTGATAATGACAATACTGAAGATCATGCACAAGATACCCATATTGCGGGTGCCGGGCTTTGTCATAAAGATGCTGTTGATATAATGGTGAAAGAAGCATCACGGCGTATTGATGAACTGGCAAAACGAGGTGTTGAATTTGACCGGAAAAAAGATGGTTCCTTTGATCTGGCGCGTGAAGGCGGGCACAGTTATCATCGTGTTCTGCATGTTGCCGATCAAACGGGCAGGACTATTCAGGAAGTTCTGATCGATCGTGTTAAAGAACATCCGAATATCCATATTTACGAACATCATATGGCCGTTGAACTGATCACGGATCATCATGTACTGTCAAATTTGCAGTCCGCTTTTAATATTTGTTTTGGGGCTTACGTTCTGAACGAAAAGAACGGTAAGGTCAGAATATTTCATGCCGATTATACTATGTTGGCAACAGGCGGAGCATCACGCGTGTATTTGCATACCACAAATCCGCAGATCGCGACCGGTGATGGTATTGCCATGGCTTATCGTGCCGGAGTAAGGATTGCGAACATGGAATTTGTACAATTTCATCCTACGGCTCTCTATGAACCGGGGACGGAACCTTTTTTGATCACGGAAACTTGCCGTGGTTTTGGCGGCATACTAAGGAACGGTGCCGGTGAACGTTTTATGGAAAAATATGACGATCGTCTGGAATTGGCACCGCGTGATATCGTAGCCCGGGCCATCGATGAAGAATGTAAAACGCGAGGTGAAGTCTGTGCTTATCTTGATATGACCCATTTGCAGGCAAGCAGGATCCTGTCGAATTTCCCAAATATTACAGCCTATTGCAAAGAACATTTAAGGATCGATATTACACAAGAACAGATCCCGGTCGTTCCGGCCGCTCATTATGTCTGCGGCGGTGTGATGGCTAACCTTAACGGACAGACCTCCATGCATAATCTTTTTGCAGCAGGGGAGACGGCCCATACCGGTATCCACGGTGCGAATCGTCTGGCATCCAATTCTTTGCTTGAAGGACTGATCTTTGCCCACCGTGCTGCCAAGCGCGTGATAGAAAAGAAACGCAATTCGCTTAATAATGTTGATATTCCCGAATGGGATGATACCGATGTTACCAATGAATATGAATGGAGCCTTATCCGCCACAATCGTACGGAGTTACAGACCATCATGTGGGATTATGTTGGAATTGTGCGCTCTAAAGTACAATTGAATCGTGCCATTACCAGAATGACCACGCTTTACGAAGAGATCGAGGAATACTATAGACGAACACGTGTTTCAATGGACCTGCTGGAACTTCGTAATCTCTCAGCTGTTGCATATTTGATCGTCCGGTCTGCCTTACGGCGGAACGAGAGCCGCGGACTGCATTACATGTCCGACTACCCCGAAAAGGACGATAAGTACTTAAAAGACACCATTATCTAAGGAGCCATGATGAAAAAGCTTTTTATATCAGGTATGATCATTTTGCTTGTGATCTTGACTGCGTGTGGTCAAAAAGAATTGATCGCTCAAGAGGAAAAACAACCCGCATCCGCCGGTATTGTGTCAACACCTGAGATAGTCATAAAAGGCTTGAATGAATTTTCATTTGATATCTATCAGACAATAAACAAATCTTCCGAAATAAATAGTTTTATCTCGCCCTTAAGCATATCAGCTGCACTGGGCATGACCTACGCGGGGGCCGAGAGCCAAACCGCTCTTGAAATGAAAGATGCTCTTCACTATGGACCGCAAAGAGCTGAATTTCATAGCGATTATGGAAAAATGCTGGATAGTCTGACCACGAACACAAAAGATTTCGAGATCAATATTGCCAATGCCGTGTGGGTTCAGAAACAATTCCCGCTATTGAAAGGATATGAAAGAACGGTCAAGAAAGACTATCGAAGTGAATCCCGGGAACTGGATTTCGTTAAAGCTCCGGAAAAGTCACGGATCATCATCAATGACTGGGTGGAGAATAAAACCAATGATCGCATACAAGATCTTATTCCATCAGGTATCATTGATCCCGATACCCGCATGATCCTGACAAATGCTGTTTATTTTAATGCCGAATGGTCGAATTACTTCAATGAAGAAATGACCCGGAAAGAACCCTTTTACCTGCTTGATGGTTTAAGCAAAGATTGTGATATGATGTATCAACGGCATCATTATCAATACTCAAAAACCTCTGCTTTGGAGATATTGGAGATACCTTACAAGGGATATGACTACTCCATGCTGATCTTGCTTCCAAAACAGCGGGATGGATTAAAAGATATGGTCAAAAATATCAACGTGAATATGCTGGAAAAGCACGATGAATCAAAAAGAAATGAAGATGCCTTGGTCTATATGCCGAAATTTAAGCTGGAAACGGATTATGAGCTAAAACCGCATCTTGCCGCATTGGGTATGAAAGAAGCTTTTACGGATAATGCCGATTTTTCCGGCATGACCGGTAAAAAAGATCTGAAGATCTCATCCGTGATCCATAAAGCCTTCATTGAAGTGGATGAACGCAAGACCGAAGCCGCTGCAGCTACTGCAGTCGTCATGAAGCTTACTGCCGCCGTACCTTGTATGATCGCCCCCATCGAATTTCGTGCCGATCATCCTTTTATTTTCATAATAAGACATAATGATTCTAAAGCCATTATATTTATGGGCCAACTTACAAACCCGGAAAGCAAATGAAATATATCTTAGCTGGAATTCGTACACTTTTCTTTTTTGCATTTACACTGATCATGGTGATCGCACTTTATATTTCTTATTATCTGTTAAGTATTTTCGGCCGGCAATTTTCTGTTCGGATTAATCACAAACTGACCATGGTGATCGGTTGGATGCTGCGTTTTGTGCTGGGAGTTAGAGTTAAAACATATAATAAAGAAAAAATGCCCAAGGAGGGCGGTTTTCTTATGGTGAGCAATCATCTGGGATATATTGAAACAACGGGTATTCTAAAGGCATCTCCCATGGCTTTCGTAGCTAAGGAAGATATCGTTAAATGGCCCTTTATCGGAGCTGTGGCAAAAGCCACGGGTACGGTCTTTGTCAACCGCGATAAAGGCGGTATGTCAGAAACTTATATCAATAAAACCGCCGAAGTCCTCGATAATCATATCAATGTTTGGTTTTCACCTGAAAAAACCACGACTGACGGAACATGGCTCCGACCATTCTCATCAGCTCTTTTTGTTGCTGCAAATCGCACCAAACGTCCGGTTGTTCCGGCAATATTTGTGATAAAAAAACTTAATGGAAAACCTGTTCCCAAAGAACGCAGGGTGGAGCTTGCCTGGGCATTGACAGATGAGGGAAAGAACACACCTTTCTTTATCCATTTTTTACATTTTATGAGTTTTTGGTGGGTAGATGTAGAAATGCATATTATGGATCCCATCATTCCGGACTACGATGACAGCGAAATTGATGAACGACGTAAATTCTCAAATCACTTACACGAACTCATGGCAGATGAGCTGGAAAAACATGAACCGGAATTTGATAGGGAACGGAAAACCTTGAATCGTGAAGCGTAAGACGTAAGAAGACCTTTCGGCTGGAGCTGAGCGCCGATAGGCGAGAAGACTGCCGAATGATCGAGGAAAAAGAAAGCAGTCGACAAAAAGCTTCAATTTTAATTTTTATATTATCATTTATCCTTATTGAATAATTTATCTGCCGGACAACCCAATTCTTTTTGTTTGCAATATTTACAAATCAAATTACCACGAATTGCTCCATTACCCAATGTAGATAAAAATATTAGTAATATCACAGCGATCAATATTACATAATCAAATTTAATGATCATTAATACAATTCCTGTGATCAATGGAACAAGTGAAACCATTAAATCGGGGATCATATCTTTCCAAGTCATTTCATTTATGCAAAATCTTGAAATATTGCCCTTTTTGAAAAACCATGAACTGAGTATACCTTTTCCAAACCCACATGTTTTCCCCCAATAAAAACAGTTAATACAGTGCTTTTTTATCAGTCTGAATTCCAGAACTGAAATAAATATTAAATATAATATTGAGATGGTCCATTCTAATCGGAACATTATTATAAATCCCGAACCATATATTAAAAATGAAACCGCAGTAGATAGGATTACAATCCAGAATGGGTAATTATCGTATTTTTTTGGTTTAATCATTTTATATCATTCCTTTGTTTCGAAACTAAGATTTCATTCAATTATAAGTAGCGTTTATATATATTTTTCAAATCAAATTAATGTACTGTTATGAAATGTGTTTCTGTTTAATCGGTTCTGTCAATGACAACATTTTCAGCTTTTATAAAATAAACGGTATCTATAGTTGAATCAGTAATTTTTGAAATAACATCAACTTCTATATGTGGTCCCCATTTAGGGCCGTTTCTTGAAATATTTTCAAGTTTGTAATCGTAGGTCATTCTCGACTCATCACTATAATCAGATATCCAGATCGAATCATTCAGTATGACATATTGTTTTGTCATATCAAGATTTAAAGGGACTTGTACCGAATCCAGATTGACCAACCAGTTGATCGAGATCAATGGCTTTCCATCAATTGGGCTGATTGGCATAAAGTCTCTCCACAGATACGCTTCAAGAATAAATTGCAAGCTGTCAATACACAATGTGTCAACAGCATCATTTAATAATTCCTGTGCGAGTGTGGCGTCAATCGTGATTCCAACTTCAGGATCATCATCGTTAAAACAAGCTGATAGAACAAATAATAGGATAAAAATAAGAAGATATTTTCGCATGAGAATCCTTTCTGATAGTATTATTTAATATTATAGCAGGTTTTCGGTTTTATCAAGATAAAATTATTGATAAGTATGTTGATTACTGACCAGTAAATCAGAATTGATATTCCCGGCTGTCTTGGGGATGTGCATAAAAAAGGATGTTTTTGACTTTGTGAAGAATGAAATTATTAATTCAGGATTTTCAAGAGTTCTTCAACTATATCTTCTTCTGTCAGATGAATATCTTTCATCAATTCATCCCGTTCACCGTGAGTGACAAAAGCATCCGGGAGGCTAAAAGAATGTATTTTAGGTGAAAGTTCATGATCCTGGAAATGCTGCAAGACCGTATCGCGCAAACCACCCTTTGGACAGGCTTCCTCTATGGTAACTAAAAGTTCATGTTCTTTAGCAATAGAATCCAGCATAGTTTTATCGTAAGGTTTCAGAAAACGGGTATTGACCAGAGTAGGGGAGTTACCTTCTTTTTTCAGAAGCTTACAAACTGTCCTGGCAGGATCAACCATAGCTCCAAATGCAAGGATGGCGATCTTTCCCCCTTTTTCGATTAATTCCCATGACCCTAATTTTGGTATCTCAATTGCTGTGTTTAAGTCAAATTGTTCAGTATTTGCACGCGGATAGCGAATAAATACAGCTTTATCCTTTACCGTATAAGCAAATTGCATCAAATTCCTGAGTTCGTTACCGTCTTTTGGAGCACATACGATCGAATTTGGAAGCATAGTAAGAAATGCCAGGTCAAAAACACCATGATGTGTTGCACCATCCGCACCAACCAATCCTGCCCTGTCAAGACAGAAGATTACAGGCAGATTTTGAAGAACGATATCATGGATTACAGAGTCAACCGCCCGTTGCATGAAGGTTGAATAGATCGCAATTACCGGTCGTAAACCGCCAATCGAAAGTCCGGACGCAAAGGTTACAGCGTGCGCTTCAGCTATCCCGACATCAAAAAAGCGTTTAGGGAATTGCTTTGAGAATTCGGTCAATCCTGTTCCATCGGTCATTGCAGCCGTAATAGCCACAATATCTTTATGCTCCGATGCAAGCTCTATCAAGCTTTTACCAAAAACATGTGTATAGGAAACTTTTGAGCTTTCAGCTTTTTTCCCGTGTCCATTTCCGGATATACCATGGTATTTACTGGGGTTATCTTCAGCCTCCTTAAATCCTTTACCTTTCTTGGTAATAATATGAAGTAAAATAGGTTCTTTTCTGTCCTTAACCCGTTTCAAGGCATGGATCAGGTCTGGAATGCTATGTCCGTTGACCGGGCCTATATAACGCAAGCCTAATTCGTCGAACATAACATTTCTTGCGAACAAGGCTTTCAAAGCTTCTTTAAAGTTTCTTAGAGCAGAACGCAGAACTCTTCGGTTCTCGGTCAATCCCCAAAGATCATCTTTTATCTTATTATAGAAAGGTGTGGTAACGATTCGATTCAAATATTTAGGAATGCTCCCGACATTCTTTGAAATGGACATTTCGTTGTCATTCAGGATGACCAGCAAGGGTTTTTTGAGTGTACCCACATTGTTCATACCTTCCCAGGCAAGCCCACCGGTCAATGCACCGTCTCCTATGATCGCAACTACTCTATTATTGAATTCCAATAAGGATTCTGCTACGCTTACACCCAGAGCAGCCGAAATAGAAGTGGATGCATGTCCCACACCGACCACATCGTATTTGCTTTCGCTACGTTTTGGAAAACCACTGATCCCGCCATAGTGCCGAATGCTTTTTAAAGCTTCACGACGACCTGTGAGGACTTTAAATGGATAAGCCTGATGACCGACATCCCAGATGATCTTATCAGCCGGCAGATCGTAAACGTAGAGTAAGGCGATTGTAAGTTCTACCGTACCCAATGAGGGAGCTAAATGCCCCCCTGTTTCGGAAACCACTTCGATAATATATTGGCGCAATTCATCAGCTAGTTGCAGTAATTGCTGCATGTTCAAATCTTTGATATCCGAGGGGGAATTGATGTCTTGAAGAATTTTGTTTTTTTCGGTATTCTGCATAAGTCAATATAATAATAAACTTCCGTTAAAAAACAAAATTTAATCATGCATTTTATATGTGAAAAAACACACAAAAATATAAAAATATGTTTGAAAATCATACACTTAGATATAAATTTCCACTTGAAAAAATAATTAAAATTTAGTTGTACAAGCTAATAATAAAACGAAGTGAGGTGCGTATGCAAGAAAGGGAAAGCGCTGTAAAAGCTGCGGTTGAAAAACACGGCAAAGAGCGTAAAAATTTACTTCCCATACTCCAAGAGGTAAAACGAATTAAAAATTATTTATCACGGGGTGATGTTGCGGAAATTGGTGTTGAAATGGGATTGGCATTAGCACACGTTTATGGGGTAGCATCTTTTTATCATTTTATTGATCTGGAAAAACGGGGTCAAAATATTATTTGGGTATGTAAAACAATTAGTTGTTCCATGAAAGGTTCAAATGATATTGTGATGACTTTGAAGGAACGTTTAAAAATCAAATTGGGTGAAACAACAAGTGATGGTAAATTTTCTTTATTAGAGACAAACTGTATTGGATGGTGCCATAAAGGTCCTGCAATGCTGATCAATGATGAACCCTATACGGATTTAACACCTGAAAAAGTCATCCAGATAATTGATGACTACTATTATAAAAGTAATTAATAAAAAAAAGGTTAAACAGAATGGCTAAGAAAAAATTAAAAAGAGTTGACCTTATTTTTAAGGGTTGTGATTGCAATAAAGTATTAACAGATGCCCTCAAAAAACCAAAAAAAGAAATCATTCAAATGTTGCTTGATTCAGAATTAAAAGGTCGCGGTGGCGCCGGGTTTCCCACCGGATTAAAATGGAAAATGGCTGCAGAAGAAAAAGGCAATCGTAAATATATTATTTGTAATGCCGACGAAGGTGAGCCCGGTACCTTTAAAGATCGTGAAATTCTTGATCAGATCCCTTTAAAGGTTTTAGGTGGCATGGCATTAGGTGCTTATGTTACCGGAGCACGGGAAGGATTTATTTATCTCCGGCATGAATATCGTTTTTTAATACCCAAACTGGAAAAAACACTGGAGACATTCCATCAATGGATGGAAGATTTTGAGCTGGATTTTACTGTTAAACTATTTATTGGTGGTGGTGCATATATTTGCGGTGAAGAAACCGCTCTTATTGAATCTATGGAAGGCAAACGCGGCGAACCACGTAATAAACCACCGTATCCGACCCATAACGGCTATTTAGGTAAACCTACTGTTGTAAATAATGTTGAAACACTTGTCTATTGTATGATGGTTATGCATATAGGGGGCGATGTATTTAAAACAATGGGAGTTAAAGGATCAAGTGGATCAAAATTATTTTCCATATCCGGAGACACACCGAAAGCAGGAATTCATGAATTGGAACTTGGAATGTCATTAGATGAGTTTGTTAATGAATTTGGTGATGGTAATACAAAATCTGTCCAGGTTGGCGGTGCATCCGGTTTTTGTGTTCCCCGTAATCGTTTCAAAGAGGTTCATATTGGTTACGAAGACGGATTAAAAGGATACTCAATTCCAACCGGTGGCTCGATGATGCTTTTTAATAGCTCGCGTTCAATGTATAATGTACTTCATAATTATTTGGTCTTCTTTGAAGAAGAATCCTGTGGACAATGTACGCCCTGTCGCGTAGGTTGTCAGCAATTATTAAAAGGGGTTGAAGCAGTCAAATATGGAGAGAAAAGCCACAAATATCTGAACGATCTCTTACACCTTGCAGAAACAATGAAAATAACTGCAAAATGCGGATTGGGTCAGTCAGTTGCAAACTCATTCTCTTCTATCGTAGAGAATTTCAGAGAAGAAATGATTTATTAATACGAGGTAAAACATGTCAAAAAAAATGATTAATTTAGTCATAGATGGAAAAAAAATAGCTATTCCTGAAGGAACCTTGCTATTGGAAGCGGCTAGATCAGAAAATGTAAAAATCCCTACGCTGTGTTACCATGAAGACCTTTGTATTGCAGGTAATTGTCGCGTATGTGTTGTTGAAGTCGAAGGATGGCGTACGCTTCCCGTAGCATGTGCAACGCCCGTTATGGAAGGAATGGTCGTTTATACAAACTCACCATTGGTTCGTCGCGCTCGTCGTGATGTCTTGGCAATGTTGATATCCGAGCATTCTACGCAATGTACAACGTGTTATCGCAGTACAAATTGTGAATTACAAGATCTTGCAGCTGAATACAATATCGATAATGAAATTTATATTAATTTGCTTAAAGATAAGGTATTTACTATCGATCGCTCATCATGGTCAATTGAAAAAGATGAAAGTAAATGTATTCGTTGTCAACGCTGTGTCCGTACCTGTGCAGAACTGCAAAAAGTGAATGCGCTTGATATTATCCACAAGGGCGCGCAAATGAGAGTGACCACATTCTTTGATACAGAGATGAGTGATGTGGTTTGTACCAACTGCGGTCAGTGTATCAATCACTGTCCCACAGGCGCCTTAACGGAACGTCGCTATATTGATGGCATTTGGGATGCTATTGGAGATCCGACTAAACATGTTATTGTTCAGACAGCTCCGGCAGTTCGTGTTGCATTGGGGGAGATGCTGGGATATGAACCGGGAGTTCGTGTAACAGGTCAGATGGTGACAGCTCTCAAACGTATTGGTTTTGATTCGGTCTTGGATACCGATTTTAGTGCAGACTTGACTATTGTAGAAGAAGCTTATGAACTTCTACAACGTTTAAAGCGCAAATTAGTTGATAATGAAGATATAGCTCTTCCTTTGATGACATCTTGTTCTCCCGCATGGATCAAGTTTATTGAACATATGTATCCGGATTATCTGGCTCATCTATCTAGCTGCAAATCGCCACAGCAGATGTTTGGCGCCATTGCCAAAACATATTATGCTAAAAAAAGAAAATTGGATCCAAAAGATATTGTAAATGTATCTATTATGCCATGTTCTGCGAAGAAATTTGAAGCCAATCGTATGGAAATGAAAGACAGTGGCTATCCGGATATCGATTTGGTATGTACAACGCGTGAATTAGGACATATGATCCGTCAGACGGGTATTAATTTTAAAGAATTACCTGACTCGGAATATGATAATTTCATGGGTGAGTCTTCCGGAGCTGCGGTCATCTTTGGTGTAACAGGAGGTGTGATGGAAGCAGCCCTGCGTACCGCTTATGAAGTTATAACAGGTCGTGAAATTCCATTCGAGGGCTTGAATATTACACCTGTACGAGGTATGGAAGGTATTCGTGACGCAAAGATAAAACTGGAAAATGTGCTTCCGGAGTGGAGTTTTCTTGAAGGTGTTGAACTTGCGGTTGCAGTTGCCCATGGACTTACGAACGCAGCGCAGATCATGGATGATATTGTTATTGGTGAATCACCTTATCATTTCATAGAAATAATGGGATGTCCAAGTGGATGTATTGGAGGCGGTGGACAACCGATCCCTACCAATGACGAGATTCGCAGAAAACGCGCAGAAGCCATTTATACGGAAGATGAAAAGAAAAAAATCCGGAAATCACATGAAAATCCGGAAGTCATTAAACTGTATGAGGAATTCCTTGGAGCTCCATTGGGTGAAATGTCCCACAAACTCTTACATACGAAATATACCCGTCGTGAACGCGTATAATTTCTTGTACGAATATAAAAAAGGCCGGTTACCCGGCCTTTTTTGTTTGTAAGTGATTTTATTATAATTTTTGGCTTAAAAGACGCGATGCATCGCGTCTCTACCCCTCTAAACCCCTAAACTCT
>JAYEJI010000009.1:0-6184 GCA_034660515.1 Fidelibacterota bacterium | reverse complement strand
TATGAGTTCCTGCCTCGTTCTACTGTCCAGTCGCAGCAAGCGCAATATGTGCCACCTGAGATTCTTTTTTACCTGAGAATCCTTGATTTGCAACCGCTTTTCTGGCATATCAGTTACCACGAAGTTATGATTCCCTGCCCCGCCGCACGCCTGCCAGTCCGGCAAGTACTGCAACGAAGATCGCTACCTTGAATGCAGTGTACCAGGATATTGACTCTGCCACCAGGTCATGTGCAACGGCTCTGGAGAAGAGGTCCGGGATTGTGATTAACCATGTTTTGTTTATTGATCCAAGCCTCCTTTCTTATGTGTTCTGTTAAGTGGTGGGTAACGTTCTGAAGCGCCGAAGGCACGAAGCCAGATGCGCCATGTTAGGCGAAGTGGTGTCCATGATACTGTCTATTTATTGATAGTAATAAGGTAAAGAAACACACCTAACCCAATAGATGCGACAATAGCTAGTAGTGATAAGATTAGGGGCAAAGTTCGTTCCCACCATTTTGCTGATTTAAGGCCATCCACGTCTTTTTTTAATTTTACGATAGCGCTTGGTTCTGCTGGTTTCGGCAAATAATCTATTATATCAGTTTTACCCTGATATTTCCCAGAGTAAGGAATTGTTGGTTTTAATAGTTTGATAAATTCGAGAGTGGTATAATGTTGTCCTCGTTTTAGCGTTATAGTTCCGTTAGAGGTATTAAACAAAAGACAGAATAACCTCCCGTTAAAACCTGGGTCTACTTGAGGACCATTGGATAATATTATACCTTGGCAGAACAAACTAACGGTTAAATCAAATCTTCCGGCTATATCTTTAGGAAAGTTGGCTATTTCTCTGCTCGACACAATGACATAATCCCCTGGTTTTAATTTGATGAATGAATTTCTCTGATCTAGTATCTTCTTTTCACCATCTTGCCAATATGCATCTCCAAGGGATAGGTCGTATGATGCGCCGCCGATTTTACTTAAATCTGCATTTTCTAATAACATTCCGCACTGTGTCATTAGCTCAATTAATCTTTTAGTTAGCAATCCACCAACATGTATATACTCCCATAAATCACAAATTAATTGAGCAACTTCATCTGGCATAACATCATCGCTATTTTTTATAACGTATATATAATTATTAGGTTTTTCCCAAATTTGATCTTTGTATTTTCTGTCTGCATCCCTTTGACTTATAACCTTATTGCTGATTTCCCCCCTTCTTTGAGTCAATCGATTGTCAAGAACTTCATCAGGTGAATCTAAGAATATTATCAAAAATTTCCTATATTCCATACCTTCGTCATCCAATTGTTTCGATGATTCGGGCGTTAACACCAATACCGGTATTTTATTGGTATTAAACACATCTTCAAATGTTTCAACTGTTATTCCGTATTTTTCTCCTCGGTACTCTGCATGTATTAGCAGTTTATTATCTCTGTCTAACTTTCCAAACTCGTTTTCATCTAAGTAGTTATATATATTACGTTCATCATCTTCTCTTGGCTTGCGTGTAGTTACTGCCGGCACTCTCTGAAATATCTCATATTTTTCGTAAAGTTTCTGAGCTATAGTTGATTTTCCAGCTCCGCTTGTTCCCGTTATTATAATTCCCTGATATTCCATGCTCATACTTTCCTAAATAAATATATCTTTTCTCGTTCTAAAGAAGCCCATTTTATATTATGGGAGCGTCGCATTGTTGGTATTGTTCTTTCATACTCGTCCTCTTTTAATAGATTGTATTCATCCATACCATACAAAACTTTCTCAACAATACGCTTACGATTCATATTATTTTCAGTATCTATACCAAAAACCGGCATCACAAAACATGCATATCCGCCACTTTTTATTTTTCTGGAAATTGCTTCGGTAGCTCTTTGCATATCCTCTAAATAACGATGTAGTGAGTCTTTTCTTGATCTTTTACTTCTCGCTCCAATCTCTAAATCCCTGTCAGTTAATTCAAATCCTAAAAAATAATAAGATAAACGTTGTGATGTGATGTAATCAACCATATTTGGATAGGGCGGAGATGTAACAACCAAGTCTACAGAATTATCCGGTATATTTTGGCATTCCCTTATACTTTCATGAAATATTGTTTCTTTCTCTGACAACTCTTTGTATAATGAGTTGTAACTATGCATAACAGATTTTAGATGCTTAGATATGTCATCAAGCAGTCTATTTGTATGTTTGCTAAATAATTGAAAAACCTTTTTGTCTCTTATTTGTTTTTGCTTCGGTAACATATTATCTGCTACACAACCCCAGCCTCTATCTTGGCTACTTGCGGTTTTTAAAATTGCTGAGATGGATATTCTCATAACAGCCTTTATTGCCTCATCACTGCAATTCGCTTCTTTAATAAAAAGAAATGAAAGTTGGTTCAGTGTTTTTTCAGAATACCAAGGTTTTAACTTATCAATTAATACATTTTTTGAGATATCTGAAATATAATCTCCACGGGGGTCAAAATCGTTAAGCATTTTCTCAAGGTTACTTTTTAAACTATTTAAATCTATCTCGGGATTAAATAAAATAAATAATGAACGCATATATTCAATAGCCACCCCACAAATTTCTGTTGCTAACGGCTTTCGATTAAGCAAGAGAGCTTGGAAGTATGTAGTTCCTATTCCAGCAAAAGGGTCATAAACTACAGCGTTCGGTAAAGTTAAGACCTCTATTAGTGTAAACGGTATCTCTGGAACAAATGTAGCGGGAAACCAATGATATCTTCTGCAATTAAATGGATGGACTTCGTGAGGAGAAAAAGCGCTAGTTTGATGAAAATCCCAATTTATATTTTTTAATATGGCTTTCGCTGCGCGAATATCCTTTACAAGTGGACTTTTTACTTCTTTATTTACATCCATCGATCTCACCATAAAGTTTAATCTCCTGAAGATTCGAATCCTCTAAAGTATTAGCTAGATATATATAGACTTCTTGCCATATTTTATTACCATTGGAAATGTTCTTCATTTTATATACGCTTAAATCTCTATTTCTGAAAAATACCCCAACAAGAAGCCGATTAGAAGATTTGCCGATTTTAACAACTCTACCATCATCAGTTTGAATACAAACCTGCCTCTCTGTTTTGTTTACATCAATTATTGAATGTACTGCTACCATAACTGATTTGAAGCGGGGAGCACATTTTGATCGTATTATTTGAGTTATTTCGTCTTCTAATTCACTTCTTTTATTTGTATCAATAAAGATTCCATATTTTTCAGTTTTTGCTGTAGAGAAAATTCCTATGCAACCATATAAGTCTCCTTTCATAAGTCGAGATATAATCTCTGATATTTCAATTCCCCTAATACCTATCTTGTACACAACAAGTTTCCCACTTTTTACCTTAATAAAATATTCTTTTGCTTTACTTCGTATTCTCCACCCATCTTCTTTTATCTCTATAGTAGCAGAAGGGGTTATATCTATCCCATGGCTTCTAAATAAAGTTTCCAATTCTTCAGTTATTGTGGATTTATTTAGCACGTCCTCAAACTTTATGTCCAAACTAAACAGGTGCTCTTTTATCGGCACACGTACAGAAGGAATTTTAAATAATTTTTCTAATAGTTCGTAATCAACATCATACCAATTGAAAGGGTGGATTTTCTTTTTTTTGGCAAGTTCCATCGCTTCGGTAAGCATACATTTTGCGGAAAATTCCTCAAGATTTAGAAGCAAAAGTGAGTATAACTTTTTTCGTACCCCGTGCCATTTTTCAATAAGAGGGGTCGCTTCCTTCCTTACTATTAATTTATTATTTTTTGTGTATAATGACCTAGCTAGTTTTAATGGAACTTCACCGGAATTTACTATACCAATATGGTACCCGAGTCTGAAAACATTATCTATATTATCCAAATCCATAGTGGAATTTATTAAATGCCCAAACCTCCCTTCTCCTTTGATAATTTTATCTATTTCATTCAAGTCTTCACTGCTAATTTTGGATAACAGCTCCCTATACATTCCAAAAAATATGGGTTCTAATGTAGCCGATTTATAGAGATAAGATGCTTCCTCTTCTCCGCTTATTGCATATTTAAAGGCTTCGTGCTTGAACCCAATTTTCGATTCAACGTATTCTACTGAATGCCCAAATGCTGCACTTGGTACATCATGCAATAATGCAGCTAACAAAAAAAGTTTTTGTTCTTTTTCATCTATTGGATTTAATGGAGGCCAAGATCTAAGACATTCGTGTGCAAGGTAACATGTGCCAATCGCATGTTCATATCTATTTATATTCGCTCCCCCAATTAGACAGAAAGAATTTATATTGCAGAGTCTAACCTCACGGAGACGTTGCAGCTCAGGAGAAGGTATAATATCCCAAATAAAATCCGGCAGATAAATTACACCATAAAGTGGATCGTAGATATATCTTTTATTTCTATAAGTTTTCCCCATTCTCATCACCAATAATATTTTCTGCACATATAATACCAGAGCAAAAAGCTTGCAATGTCCCACGGAATCCACCAGTACAATCACCACTCAAATACATTCTTGGGATTATTGAAAAATCAGAATTGACAGGAAAGACTAAGCCACCATAATCTATTTCTGGTGCAAAAACGCTTACTTTATCCCATTGATCCGTTGGTAAGAGTTGGGTGGCAAAATAATACACCGCCTCTTTAACTTTTGTAGAAATGGATTGCGGAAAACACTGATTTACATCTCCTTGCGCCCAGAAAGATATGGAACTATAAAAGTGCTTAGAAGATTTGTAGTTCTTAGCGCTGATACTTAAATAATCAGGTAGGCTTTGACAGACAGGCTTGCCATCACTAATTCGAAGTAATCTTTTCTTAATGTCCTCAAGTATTATTTCATTTTGTTTGGAAGGTTCTAATCTTATCAGAATCCCAAGATTTGTTGAACCACTTGTATACACTGGACTATGGTAACCATCAATAAAAAACACACCTTCAAGAAAGTAGGGTGCAATTTTGCCATCTTTACAAACACAAAAAGTTCGAGCATCATCAAATAAAAGTTTCAAATCGTTATGATATTTAGTTATGTCTGGATATAACTCAGTTGGAAATTCTAATCTTACCCCTACATCCAAATGATTCTCTTTACCGTCTAAATTTAATTTGGAGTTAAGAGATTTAAGAAGAGAACGACCTAACCGTCCAATTCCAAGTACCAGATTGTTTGTAAAAATACCGATCTCTCGTCCGTCGTGTATTGCCACTAACTTAAAACCATTTTCCTCAGACTCTATTTGGGTTAACTCGGTATTCCATACTAATGACATGCCCGCAGAGTTTAGTTTTAAAAATATTTTTTGATAGGCTTTTCGTAATTCCTCTGGATTATAGAGATATACATCATAATACTTATATTCAAACCCCATTTTTCCAAATAGTTTTTTTGCACTTTTTCGCTCACTTTGTGTTATAGTTGTTTTTTGTAAAGATACGTAATTGTTAAGCAAACCGAAGGCTTGTAATAGTTTTCTCTGAGCTAAATCTTTAGAACCTAATACATTTACAAGCCCACCTCCTGCAGGAAACGTACTTATTTTATCACCGAATAGAGAACAGCCGCCGATCCCACTTATAATTTGGCACGGTTCTTCCTTTTCACAACTGCGACTCTGAAGAATGGAACATGATCTATCATTTGGAGGACTGCCTGCATCTAAACACATTACATCAGCTGCCAAATCGGAGCCTAAAAATGTAAGAGCTGCCCCTATACCTGCGGGCCCTAACCCAACAATGCAAATTTTGGTTTTGTAGTCATTTACTCTTTTATCCTCTCTCATCTTTTTTACCACTCCCTATAAGCACCCGTTCGCCTAACGTAGTATACCCGAACTCAAGTTCGTGTATGCTTCCATTCTGGCATTATATCCGAAGTTTACTTCATATATACATCCCTTCAATTGAACCTTCTCGCTCATTTTTACAACCTGAATTTTGTAATAGATGCGGATGCATAAGTAACTTGCGCATTTTTTCACTGGCGCGATAACATCGCGCAGATAAAACAAGAGACGAATCCGCAGATACCCCCAACCCCCCCTCACCCGCCGCTACCTGACCCAAAAAGCGCGGCCACAACACAACCATCTCTCAGACCTTCTCCACCCTGCACAGTGACGATTTCAGCCCTGTAGATCCAGTAATAGGGTCGATAGCCC
>JAYEJI010000008.1:0-6192 GCA_034660515.1 Fidelibacterota bacterium | reverse complement strand
TCCCCTACCAACGCAAAATAGCCCGAATCCTCACCAAAATAGACAATATCATCGAAAAAACTGAAAGCACCATAGAAAAATACAAAGCCATCAAGCAGGGAATGATGCATGACCTCTTTACCCGCGGGGTTGATGTTAAAACCGGCAAACTGCGGACCTCTTATGAGGATGCCCCGGAATTGTATAAAGAGACTGCGCTGGGGATGATTCCAAAGGGGTGGGATATAGGCGTGCTTAATGATTATTGCATGAGTTTTATTAATGGGGGGACGCCTTCGACAAAAAACTCAGCATATTGGCAAGGAAACATTCCTTGGATAACAGGAGCAGATTTTTTAGAAACATTTGAAATAGGGTTAATTAGAAGAAAAATTACTTATGAAGCAGTGAAAAACTCAGCCACGCATGTTATCCCTAAAGGTAATATTCTTTTGGTCACAAGAACTGGTGTGGGAAAACTTGCAATTGCGCCTACTGATATTGCAATTAGCCAAGATATAACAGGACTGATTTTGGATTCAGAGATAACAATTGTTGATTATTTCTATTACTATTTTCAAAGATTAGTTGAGGATTTTAAAAAAATGAACCAAGGTACATCAATAAACGGAATTATCAGAGATGATTTGATGAATTGTCCGATTCATGTGCCTAAGACAACAGAACAAACGATGGTTGCAGCAAAATTACTTCGTATTGACAATAGATTAAAAAACGAACAACAATATTTAGACAAGCACAAAAAACTCAAACAAGGCCTAATGCAAGACCTCCTCACCGGCAAAAAAGAGGTAACCCCAGACCCTGAAGATTTTGAAACAATGAACAATGAATATGAATAACAAACAACGAATAATGAAAACGTGAATTATGAGCAGTGGACTCTGAATAAATTATTCATTGCCTATTGATGTTAAGTGTATGAAAAATATTATTAACCGGCTGGAAGCGACTTAAATTATGAAACTCCCGATTAATATTGATGATTTATTGAATGCTCGTACGGTCGAATGGGAAAGGCTTGAGTTCAAGGCAGGCTGGAATTCAAAAGCAGTACTGCACACAATGTGTGCGTTTGCCAATGATTTCCATAATCTGGGTGGAGGCTATATAATTATAGGTGTTGGTGAAGACAAGGGCCAGCCGGTTCTGCCCCCTGCCGGGTTGCGGGTTAAACAACTCGATGCCATTCAAAAAGAAATTGTTCAACTTGGTTACAGGATGATTCCCTATTATCATCCCATTATCGCACCTTACGAAATTGGTGGAAAACATATTCTTGTACTCTGGGTAGCCGGTGGACAGACAAGGCCCTATAAGACCCCGGTGTCCTTGGCAAAAGGGGAGCGGGAATTTGCATATTATATCCGGAAAGGCTCTTTGACGGTTCGGGCCAGGCACCATGATGAAACTGAGCTTATGTCTCTTGCGGCAACCGTTCCATTTGACGACCGCATGAATCAAAGCGCCACTTTGGAAGACCTTGATCTGGGTCTGATACGCACTTACCTGAAGCAGGTCAAAAGCGATCTTTTCCGAGAATCTGCCGAAATGGATTTCAGCCGGCTTTGCAGGCAGATGAATATTGTTGAGGGACCGGATGAATTATTGCTTCCCAAAAACGTGGGCCTGATGTTTTTTAATGACACACCTTCAAAATTCTTTCCCCAGACACAGATAGATATTGTGCATTTTCCCGATGGACCGGAAGCAAATTCATTTACAGAAAAGACTTTTAAGGGACCGCTGCATGGTATGCTGCAGGAGGCGCTTTCCCATATTCAGTCTATGGTTATCACAGAAAAGGTGATTAAATATCCTGACCGACCTGAAGCGGATCGGTTTTTCAACTACCCTTTTCCGGCCATTGAAGAAGCCTTGTGCAATGCGGTATATCATCGTTCCTATGAAATTCGAGAACCTGTTGAGGTGCGGATATTACCGGGTTCTATTACTATCGGCAGTTTTCCAGGGCCGGACCGTTCCATCAGCGATAGGGACATACGCGAATTCCGTTTTCTATCCCGTCGTTATCGCAATCGCCGGGTTGGTGAAATCCTTAAAGAACTTGAAATGACGGAAGGACGCGGAACCGGCATTCCGAAGATGTTGCGTGAAATCAAGAAAAACGGATCTCCGCAACCAATATTTCACACAGATAACGACCGGTCTTTTTTTCTTGCCGAATTTCCCATTCATCCCGTTTTCGGGGAAGCCATGAGACAGAAAGACGCCGGGGAGGTCACCATGGAAGTCACCATGGAAGTTACCATGGAAGTCAGTCGGCTCCTTAAGGTTATGGATGGCGATAACTCCCGTAAGGAACTCCAGGAAATACTCAAATTGAAAAATGCCGATCATTTCCGCAAAGCGTATCTTTTACCGGCAATAGATGCAGGACTTGTGGAAATGACCTTAGCGGATAAGCCGAAAAGCAGATTTCAGAAGTACCGGCTTACGAGAAAAGGCGTTGTATTGAAACAGAGGGACCGGAAATCCCAAAAATAACAAAAACAGTATATGCTATAGATTGAAGAAAAAACGCCGGGGAAAACGCTGGGGAAAACGCCCATGCAAATATTGGAAATTCTTTCGGATCAACCAACTCTTACTATTCCTGAAATAGCAAAAATGATCAATAAATCGGACTCGGCAACAGAAAGAGCGATTCGTAAGTTACGGAAAGCTGGTTTGATTATGCGTATCGGCCCGGCCAAGGGCGGATACTGGCAGATTATTCATTGAATCAAGGTAATTGCTATGTCTGAATATAGTAACGTTGAAAAGCCATTCCTGGAAAAACTCGAAACCCTTGGCTGGGAAGTAATCGACCACGGGGCTCACGGCATTCCTCAGTCGCCTGAAAAAAGCCTGCGTAACAGATTTAATGACGTTGTTCTTGAAGATGTATTCAGAGAAACCGTCAGAAAAATCAATGTCACCGAAGACGGTAGAGAGTGGCTCACCGACAAACAGGTTGACGAGGTGTTTGAAGAGATTGTCAATCAAAGGGGCAGAAGTCTCCATGAGGCCAATAAGGATGTATTTTACAAGCTCTTAAATAATACAACGGTGGATATGAACGAACTCACTGGTGAACAGTCTCCTGTTGTGCGTTTTATTGACTTTGATAACTGGGAGAACAATTCCTTTATTGGCATTAACCAGTTCAGGATAAATACGCCGGGCGGGCCGCGAAACGGCATTATCCCCGATATCGTCCTTTTTGTTAACGGCCTTCCTTTTGTGGTGATTGAATGCAAGGATATTGACGTCAGCGAGCCCCTGTCTGAAGCGGAGATACAGATCAGGCGATACAGCAACCGCCGTGATGATGACTTTGGTATTAGAGAGGGGGAGGAGCGCCTGTTTCATTTTAATCTGTTCAGTATTATTACTCACGGCACGGAAGCCAGGTTCGGCACGATCAGCGCGGATTTTGATTATTATTTTAATTGGAAGGATATCTTCCCTGAAGAATATAAGGTCATTAAAATTGACGGGGAAAACGAAAAAGCACAGGAAGTTCTCATTCATGGAATGCTCAATAAGGAAATAATGATCGACGTTTTGAGACATTTCACGCTTTTTATGGAGATCAAAGAAGGTTTTGAAGTAAAAATCGTATGTCGTTACCAGCAATACAGGGCTGTGGGTAAAATACTCGATAAGCTGCGGGACGGCTCAACAGGGAAGGAGCGTTCGGGCGTGGTGTGGCATACCCAAGGGTCGGGGAAATCGTTGACCATGGTTTTTCTTGTCAGAAAAATGAGAAGCCAGGAGGACCAGAAGGACTTTAAGGTGATTATGGTTAATGACAGAACTGACCTGGAAGACCAGCTCAGTAAAACTGCGAAGTTAACCGGTGAAAAAGTAAATATTATAGATAAAAGAAAAAATTTAAGGCCAGTGCTTTCAAATGACTCGTCGAACCTGAACATGGTCATGGTTAATAAGTTTCTTGAAGAGGAGATCAAACACTCCAAAGCGCTTATGAAAGCCTATGTTGAAGAGGGTGAGGTACCTGAATTCAAACCATTTGAGGTTGTAAATAAATCTGACAGAGTTTTGATGCTAATTGATGAAGCACATAGAACGCAGGGCGGCGATATGGGTGACAATCTGTTTACAGCTTTTCCCAAAGCGGCAAAAATCGCCTTTACCGGCACGCCGCTTTTGACCCAGCGGCACAAGGTGAAAACCCACGAACGATTTGGCGGGTTTATTGACGAGTATAAAATCAAACAGTCTGTTCGTGATCGCGCCACTCTGGATATTGTTTACATTGGCAGGACAAGCAAGGATAAGATTAAAGATGCAGAGGCGTTTCATACGGAGTTTGAAGATGTTTTCAGGGAGCACACGCAAGAAGAGAAGCTGGAGATACAAAAAAGATACGGCACCATGTGGGCGTATCTTGAGAATATGGACAGGCTGCGGAAAATCGCTGAAGATATTGTTTACCATTATACGACCGAGATAATGGTCAACGGTTTTAAAGCACAGGTGGTGGCAAGTTCCGTGCTGGCTGCTGCCAGATATGAGTATCTGATCAAAGAGGCCATAGGCAAGAAGATAGAAAAAGAAGAAGCAAAAACCGGAGATGAACGGGATGATGAATTTATAAAGCAACTGAAATTTATTGAGGTGTGCACGGTTGTGACCATGCAGGACAATAATGAACGGGCCTTTATAAGTCAGGCAAGAAAAAAAGCAAAGGAGCACAATGCAGTAGAAAATTTCAAAAAAGATTTTGACGATGAAAAGCCTGAAACCGGTGTGGCGATATTATGTGTCTGCGACAGGCTGCTTACCGGGTTTGACGCACCGGTGGAACAGGCGATGTATCTTGATAAAAACATGCGGGAACACGACCTCCTGCAGACAATCGCCCGGGTTAACCGGCCCAGGGGCCCCAAAAAGAAACACGGCATTGTGGTTGACTATTTTGGTATTGCAAATCATTTAAAGGAGGCCCTTGCCATATACGCTGAAGAAGATGAAAAAGAACTGAAAGAGTTTCTGGAGTATTTTAGAGACATTAACAAAGAAATTCCAATATTGGAGTCCAGATATAACAGGCTGCTGCAGCTCTTTACTGATAATGGTATTGGCAGGATAGAAGATTTTATTAACCAAAAGATAGAAGATAAAAAAGAGGAGTTTGACCTGGCGGAAAATTGTATCGACCTTGCTAAAGAAATCAGATTCAGGGTCGAGTTTGACACTTACCTGAAAGCATTCTTCGACAGTCTTGATTTGCTGTTTAACATCGGTCAAGTAAAAACATATTATATCCCCGCTAAAAGATTCGGCTATTTATTAATAAGAATCAGGAATCGTTATCAGGATGAAACAATGGATCTGAAATGGGCAGGAGAAAAGGTGAGAAAGCTGATCGATAAACATCTTATGTCCATGGGGATTAACAGCAAAATACCACCTGTTTCCCTGTTATCAGATGATTTCCCGGAAGAGTTGGATAAATTTTCAAAATCACCAAAAGCAAAAGCTTCTGATATGGAGCATGCCATCAGACGGCATATAAAAGTCAATTTGTCTTCAGACCCTGAACTTTACACCAAATTTAATGACAGGCTGGAAGCCATACTAAAACGGTTTAAAGGAAACTGGGATGTTATCGCGGAAGAGTTTTCGAAGCTTCGCGATGATATGAAAAGAAAACAGCACAAGCCGGCTGACGGCCTTGATTATGTGGAAGATGTTTTTTACAGGAACATTTTAAAGACTGCATTTAAAAAACAGAATAAAGATATTTTAAGTGAAGGTGTCGCGGCTATTTATGTTGAAAGTGAACCTAAAATCAAAGATCTGGTTATTGATATAGTCAAAATACTAAGAGAAAAAGCACGAATTCCAAATTTCTGGAAGGATAAAACTTCTGAAGTAAGAAAACTTGAGGGAACAATAGATGACAAGCTTGAGTTTTGTGGCATAGCCTCTCTTTCGGATAGACACGAAAAAATATGCGCGGAAATTCTTAAGCTGGCGGAAGAACGGAAAAGTGATCTGCAGGAGGAGCCGGAATAGATGCTTAAGGATATCACTTTCAACATAAAAAAAAGCAGGCGAAAAACGCTCAGTATTTATATTGAAAGAGACGGTACGGTCACTGTCATTGCACCTGAGAATCTAAACGATCAGGAGATTGAAGATATTATAAAAAAGAAA
>JAYEJI010000007.1:0-6268 GCA_034660515.1 Fidelibacterota bacterium | reverse complement strand
AGGCAAAGGTGTACTGTTTAAACGCTTTGCTGATGTAGATGTATATGATATTGAACTAGACACTAAGGATCCGGATGAGATAATTAAGATCGTTAAGGCCATGGAACCCACTTTTGGCGGTATCAATCTGGAAGACATTAAGGCGCCCGAATGTTTCTATATTGAAGAAACACTTATAAAAGAAATGAATATACCCGTTTTTCACGATGATCAGCACGGAACAGCGATCATTTCAGGTGCTGCCATATTAAATGCTTGTGATATTCAGGGTAAAGAACTCTCCGAATCTAAGATCGTGATCTCCGGAGCGGGGGCTGCAGCAATTTCCTGTGCCAAACACTATGAATTGCTGGGTGTAAAACATGAGAATATCGTCATGTGTGACAGAAAAGGTATTCTGAGCCAAGATCGATTTGATGAATTAGATGATAATAAAAAACAGTTTGTATCAAATACAAAAAAAGGTAATCTGGCAGATGCTCTGGTTGATGCAGATATATTTATCGGTTTATCCGTTGGTGGACTTGTATCGGCTGACATGATCAAAAAGATGGCAAGCAAACCTATTTTATTCCCGATGGCCAACCCAACCCCTGAAATATCCTACGAAGAGATCATTACTGTTCGTCCCGATGCCATAGCGGGGACGGGTCGTTCCGATTATCCTAACCAGGTGAACAATGTACTGGGATTCCCCTTTATTTTCAGAGGCGCTCTTGATGTGCATGCTTCTGCGATCAACGAGGAAATGAAAATTGCAGCAACCCTGGCACTTGCCGAATTGGCAAAGGAGCCCTGTATTGAAGTTGTTGAGAAAGCATATGGTGGAACCCGGTTTTCTTATGGCAAAGATTATGTTATACCAAAACCATTTGATCCAAGAGTATTTATTTGGGAATCCTATGCTGTTGCAGAAGCGGCCGTTCGCACGGGAGTAGCCAGAAAAAAGATAGATCTAAAGGCATATCGCTCCGAATTGGAAGGTCGTTTATCAACAATGTGGCCTGTAAAAAAAACAATAAATTACTAAAATATATTGCTGTTCATTATTAAGAAATCTGGTTATAATTAATATTAAATAATTATGTTCGATTGAGGGAGATCATAATTTGTATCTTAAGGAAACACATGAAACAATATGATGTAAATAGTAGTAAATATTCAAACATCAAGTTTTTTCTGATCTCAGTGTTTTTTATTATTCTTCTAGGTCTACCATCTTTATCATTTGGCGATTCAGATCATGTTCATATTAATATTAATATGGAAGCTCTTGATCTTAATTACAGTAAAAAAGTCCTGATCTTGAATTCATACCACCAGGGACACCCTTGGACCGATGGGGTGACAAAAGGCATATTGGATAAATTTGTTGAGCACGATGTGAATGTTGAGATCCATATTGAAAATATGGATACCAAACGAATTGTAGATAAAAAATCATGGAATGATTTCCTAAAGCAAAGATTAAAAGCATACCCCGGTGGATACCTTGATCTGATCATTGTTTCTGATGATAATGCTTTATATACACTTTATAAGATCGGGCATAAGTATCACAACATCCCCATCGTCTATTGTGGTATTAGTGAGGATATTGCCCGACATTCCGATTCATGTTCCATGTTTATTGGTGTAGAAGAATACTTGCCGTTCAAAGAAAATATAGAATTGGGATTAAAACTCTTTCCCGAAACGGAACATATTGCAATTGTTACGGATAGATCCAGAACAGGAGCGACTCATTATTATACGGCAAAACAGACTTTAAAAAATATTGATCTGGAAGATATTGATATTATTTGGCTGAATGGTTACAAAGGAATAAATACAGCAGAGTTGAATAATCGGCTTGGAAATTTACCTGAGAATACAATTGTTCTGTTTTCAATATGGCAAATTGATGGAGATGGCCGATTCTGGGATCCCGTAAAATATTATCCACAATACTCAAAAGCATCAAATGCACCTATGTTCACTGTTATGGATCTGGGTATTTACGATGCGTTTCTGGGAGGAAAGGTCACAGTCGCCGAAACCCAGGGACATCTTGCCGCAGAATTGGGGATACAACTATTATCCGGAGAATTGATTGAAAATCTCACTAGGGTTAGTGATCAAAATATTTATTATTTCAATTGGAAAGAATTGAACAGATGGAATATCAGGATAAAAGATCTTCCTGAGAATGCGATCATAGTCAATAAACATCTAACAGTTTATAGCCAGTATAGAACATTTTTCTTTTTAACTCTTGGCTTGATCTTTCTCCTGTTCGTTCTTTTTTGGTTATTACTTCTGTATCATTTCAGATACCGGAATTATGAACTTCAACGAACAAAAATGGCCAATAAAACAAAACGTTTGGCAAATCGCTATAATATTCTGTTCAACCAATCAAACAATGCTATTGTCATTTTTAATTTGGAGTCAGGTAATGTAGTCGCTTTTAATGAAAAAGCATTAGATCTTTTCGATGTTCCCAAAGATATTTTTCAAAATTATCCTTTGGCCCAATATTTCGATAATTATAATGAAATGAGAGATAATCGCAAGAATTTATTAAAAGCTCCGTTTGAAATACAAATGTTTAAATGGGACAAAAGTAGATTTCATGCACAAGTTATCCTGAACTTGTTAGAGGAAGAGGATGAAAATTTTATCTATGCCATCATAAATGACATAACTATCCGAAAAGAGCAGGAAGAAGAGATCAAAGTAAATAAAGCCCGTTTAAATGAGACGCTTTTAAACAGTAAAAACTCATATTGGGAATGGGATCTTGTAAATAATGTTCTTAACAAAGATGATAATTTCTGGTTAGCGCTAAATATAGACCCTTCAACCTTGAAGGAAGATCCACTTGATTCCAATTATTATTTAAATTCTGTTCACGCAGATGATCTTGACGATTATGTGGAAAGTGTAAATGATGCGATCTTAGGTAAAAGAGATACGATCTTGCATGAATTAAGAATGTCGTTCAATGGCAAAGATACTTGGGTGGAGATCAGAGGAGTTATAGCAAAAAGAGATGAAAATGGTAAGGGTTTGGTTATAAACGGCTTTATGATGAATATTGATGAACGTAAACATCAGGAAGAGGAATTGGTGAAAGCTAAAGAGAAAGCCGAAGAATCAGATCGTTTGAAATCAGCATTCATTTCCAATATCAGTCATGAGATTCGAACACCCCTGAACGGTATTGTGGGCTTTTCCAATTTATTGGGAAGGGAGAATTTAAACCTTGAAGAAAAGCGAAAGTACCTCTCCTTTATTAACGAAAATAACGACCTGCTTTTAAAATTGATCAATGATATTCTAGAAATATCGAAGATTGAAGCGGATTCGTTGAACATTCATGTCGAATCATGTAATTTGTTTACAATCTGTGAAAACATCTTAACCCAGGCAAGAATTAACCTTCCTCTAACGGTAACCTTGACATGTAGCAAAAGCCAAAATATCAATGTTCAAGTAGATAAGATGAGGCTCACACAAATTCTGCGTAACTTACTTTCCAATGCAATAAAATTCACGGTAGAAGGAAGCATTGAGATGGGTTACAGTATCAAAAGAGATATGATCGAGTTCTATATACATGATACCGGGATTGGAATAGAAGAGGAAATGCTTAAAAAAGTATTTGAACGTTTTGTTCAGATTGATCCATTCTCCAGCGGGACGGGATTGGGTTTGTCCATTTCAAAAGCTGTCGTTGAAAAAATGGGAGGAAAGATATGGCTCGAATCTGCGCTTGGAAAAGGAACAACAGTATACTTTACCGTGAAATACAAGAAGGCAAAGATAGATATCTCAGATATCGAACCGACTGCAATTTCTCAAAAATATGAGAAAGACACAAAGGCAGAAAAATTAAAAACTGTATTAATTGCTGAAGATGATGAAAGCAGCTATGTCCTGCTAAATGTGATTCTTACAGAGAAATATAAAATTATTAGAGCATTAACAGATGTTGATATACTAACACATCTGAAACGCTATCATCCGGATATACTTATTGTTGATACCGATATGCCGGGTTTTACAAATGATATGATAAAATCGATAAGAAAGATCAGTAAAACAATGCCTATTGTTGGTATTAGTGATAATACATTGGATTTCATCAGGAATAAAGAAATGACAGATGTCCTGAACGATCACCTGTCAAAACCGATCAACATTAAGTCTTTGATGGAAATTCTGGAAGAGCAACTAAAAGATCAATGATCTACATACCGACTTCATCAGCAATGCCGGACATCGCCTTGATGGCTAACCCGATAAATTCATTTACTTCCATTCCTGCATGATCAGCCGCATCTTTAATAAATTCGCGACTGACCTTGGCGGCAAAAGCAGGACTTTTAAATTTTTTCATCACGGATTTGATTTTCACACCATCGATTTTCTTTTCGGGACGTAAAATTACATATGCTGTGATCAATCCGGTTATATTTTCAGCGCCGGCCAGGATATATTGGAAATCTGTTTCGCGCTTATGTGGAACACCTTCAATTCCTTCCACATGGGAAAGGATAGCATCGAATAATTCAGGAATATCATAATCGGCTTTCTTTAATAATTCAACCGTATGCTCACCATGCCTCTGTATGTCTTCACCGATTTCATCAAGATCAAGATCATGTAAGAGCCCGGTAATGCCCCAAAAATCTTCATCCTTTCCAAGATGTTTAGCCAATGCCCTCATAATGACCTCAGTTTCTCTGGAATGAAATCGAAGGTACTCGGTTTTAAGGTAAAAATCAAAAAGCAGTTTTGCTTCGGGGTAGGTAATGGAAGTTTTCATAGATAATCCTGATCTAAATTTTCTTTTCTAAAGATAAATAGTTCTATGATAAAATAAAAGACAGAAAAGAAAATGAATAATATTTGCGTATACTGAATAAATACTGCAAATTATTTATATTATTATGCATTGTTTAATAAGTTGAATAAAGATCAAGGAAATCCCATGAAACAAAGCTTTTTATTAATTATATGTTTGATCATGATATGGAGTTGTGCAGGAACTTTACCTGAATGGTATAATAATCGTGAGGAATACTATCCCAAAGATAAATATATCGTTTCGAAAGGTTGGGGGGAAACACCCGAAAAAGCTATTGAAAAAGCTATAATCAATATGGCACAGATATTTAATACGAGAGTAACGGTAGAAAAAAATATTCTGCAACGATATGAAAGTATTTCCAATATGAAGGATTTTGATGAATATCTTTATGAATTCTCAGAAGAGAATGCCCGCTTGATCTCTGAACAAAACCTTGTAAATGTCTCATTCGTTGAACCGGTTTATGAAAAAAGAAGCAAATCATTTTATACTTTGGCATATATTCAGCGTTCGGAAACAGGAAGAATATTAATGGACCGTATGAAGCGGGAGCAGGAAAGCATGGAGTATTATGTACGTATGGCGCAGAGCAAGCATGATCCTGTAAGCGTTTTCCATTATTACACAGCCGCATGGTTAACTGCCGGGCGTAATAAGATGATGCAGGAACAACTGGATATTCTGATACCCGGGGTCGGTATCAAACCCATATACAATTTTGCGGAACTGGAAGTTTTAAAGGATAAAGCCGCGGAATATATTCGTTTCAAGATCTTTGTTGAAGGCGATGCCAATGGAAGGATAAAACAGGCTTTTAGAACTGCTGTGAACAACGCGGGATTTACTACGGTTGAACAAAATGCCATCATTCAGATCAGTGCAAAATCACTGATCAAAAAGATCGATATTGATCAAGACCCTCTTGCCTTTGTTTCCTGGGAATTGCAGATCAAAATGAACAAAGACAAAAATGAGACCGCATTATCCATGATGGAAGAGGGAAGAGAGGGTTCGACGAATATTGAGAATGCAAAAATGCATGCCTACGAGAATATGCAAAAATATATTGAAAATGAATTTGAAAATAAACTGCTGATCTATTTTGATAAACTTGAGCAGTGAAAATTTGCAACACGTGACGCGTAACTCGTGAGGTGTAGTAAGCGGTATGCAGAAGTCAGCAGTCAGTAAAGATTCAAGAACCAAAAAACCCCTAAACTTCTCAATCAAAGACGCCGGCATGGCGTCTCTACTCATAACTCATAATTTATAATTTTCTCCATACCATATCGTGACAGACACAGAGATCTCCCTTCGGGACTCCGCCAGCTGGCGGACTGAACCCATCAGCAAATAATTGACGTTTCACCGATATTTATCGGCACAGGCAGGATGACAACTTTCAATTCT
>JAYEJI010000006.1:0-22218 GCA_034660515.1 Fidelibacterota bacterium | reverse complement strand
TTCTTAAGAAGATGGATAAGGTTATGGCTTCGGATACTCAGAAACTTACCTCGAAAATGATTATCAATACGAACCGTGGATCAAGAACGATCGAAACTCGCTCCTATACCAAGGGAGAGGACTATTCCTTTACGGAGTATCTTGCACCTGCCCGTGAAGAAGGTATCAAGATGTTGAAAATTGGTGATGATCTCTGGACCTACGATCCCGATGCGGATCGTACTATAACTATCTCAGGCCATATGCTACGCCAATCCATCAATGGCTCTGATCTGTCTTACGAAGACATGATGTCGGATGAGACTATTAATGAGGATTACAAAGCTACAACCATAGGTGAAGAGACTATTTTTGAGCGTAGCTGCTGGGTAGTGGATTTAACAGCCTTGAAAACGGATATAGCTTACCCCAAGCGTAAACTTTGGATCGATAAAGAGCGCTATCTTCCTCTGCGCGGAGAGTATTTTGCCAAGAGTGGAAAACTGCTCAAACGTATGGAAATTAGTCAAGTTATGCTAACGAATGGCCGCTGGTTCCCCAAAGAGATGCATTATCAGGATGTACTTAACAAAAAAAGCAAGGGAACATCCTTTATTATCGAAAGCGTAGAATTTGATATGGACATACCGAAATATATTTTTACGAAGGCAGCGCTGAAGAAGTAACTAGTAACTGGTAACTAATAACTAGTTTATATAATTGTAGGGGCTCGACATGTGTCCATCGTAGCTTTAGCGAAGATGGATGTCGAGCCCTCTTTCTTTGTGCGTTAATAATATGGTAGGAGAGGGAGAGAGGGAGAGATATCTTTTCAACCTTTAACTTTCAACTTTTCAACTATCTTCCGAATATGCTCCGGTGTGGTTCCACAGCATCCGCCCACAATACAAGCACCTGCTTCAATGATCTCAGGAACAAAGGCAGACATCCCCTCAGGTGTTTCCGGGTAAACGGTTTCCGTTCCCTGGATTACAGGAAGTCCCGCGTTGGCATGGATCAAAACCGGATGACCGGGAGCAACTGTTTTAATCGCTTTCACATAATCCACCATGCCGTCTAATCCGTTCCCGCAATTCGTACCCAATACATCCACGCCAAGTTCAAGCATTTTTTCCGCATAGGCTTCGGGAGTAACACCCATCATGGTGAATCCATTCTCAAAAGTAAAAGTACAAATAATTGGCAAATTTGTTGTTTTAGCTGCTTTTATTGCACATTCAGCTTCATCAAGAGCGGAAAAGGTCTCGATGCAGAATGCATCAACACCGCCATCGGCTAGTCCTTGCACCTGAATTAAAAAATCCTCGTACAATTCATCTTCGCTGACTTCACCCATCATGAGAATTGTCCCTGAAGGTCCGATGGAACCAAGTACCCAGTGATCATCACCGGCAACTTTTCGGGATAATTCCGCTCCGGCTTTATTCAGTTCGTAAGTTTTGTCACCTATAGCGAACATATTTAGTTTATGCCGTGAGCCGCCAAATGTATTGGTCTCCACCATATCCGAACCTGCCTCGATATAGCGTTTGGCAATATTTTCAACTACGTCCGGATGCGAAATATTCCATTCTTCCGGACATTCACCGGATTGTAAACCCTCTGCCTGGAGGAAAGTACCCCAAGCACCATCAGAGATAAGAGTTTTACCTTCTTGTAATGCTTCCAAAAATGGTTTTCTCATAAATCATCCCATAGAATTATTGTGTATAATAATATCAAATGAAATCTATAATTATTTTAAGAATAGGACAAGGATTGAAATCGATAAAACATTGATGTTGCAATTGACAAAGGACAATTGACAAATTGTAAGTATAAAGGCAAAATTCAAAAGTTAAGTAAAAAGTAATAGGATTTAGAATATATTTAGCTTCAGACAAGATATTCAGAGGTCGCCTCGCGACGACGCGTTAAGAAAATCCGATAAGTGAGCGTTAAGAAATGTAAGGGTTGAGCGAAGCGATACCTTTCTTGCATTTTAGTGAATGAAGAAGATTTTGTAGTCCGCCAGCTGGCGGAAGAGCAGCGGTTGCCTGCCCTGCGTAGCCTTGGCGAAGCGGGGACTTTCTTTTGCTTCTTTTCTTTGGTTAGCAAAGAAAAGAAGGTAAGACTATGAAGTGCAATTCACTTATTGTCCATCGTTTATAGATTAGACTCTGGATCAATTAAGATATTTTCTGTCGTATTTTATTCTTGGGGATCTTGATCTGTGAAAACAACACAGCAGTCATGATCAATCCTGCTCCCAGTAATTGTCTGGAAGTCATGGTTTCATGCAGTATCAACCAACCACCAAGAGCGCCGAATACGCTTTCGGTTGAAAGGATTAAGGAAGCATAAGCCGGGTTGGCATCTTTCAATGCGACCACATGCAGGGTATAGGCAATACCGACTGCCCCGATCCCGCCGTATAAGAGGGAAGGGAGAGCGGGAGTAAGGGAGTGAAGGGAAAATTCTTCGGTAAATAGTGCCACGATCAAACTCAAAACGGCACAGACAAAAAATTGTAATATTGATAAACGAATGGCACCCACCCGCGATGAATAATGTGCAATAAACAGGAAATGTACTGCCCAAAGAATAGCGCAGGCGATCACAAAAATATCACCTTTTTCTATGTTAAAATTCTTACTTATAGACATGAAATAGAGTCCACCGAGGGCAATAAGAATACTGATCCAAATCGTCTTTGTTGTTTTATGTCCAAGGACGATCCCAAAGACCGGTACCAGAACCATATAAAGAGATGTAATAAAACTGGCTTTACCTGCTGTGGTCGTCTGTAAGCCGATCTGCTGTGCACTGACCCCAAGAAAAAGAAAAACACCCACGATCAATCCGGCAAATAAAATGGCATTATTTTCAATCTTGATCTTTTTTTCCTGTTTTCTTGTCATGAAATATACAGGTAATAAACAAAGCACACCGATCCCGAATCGAATAGTAGTATAAAGGAAAGGCCCAATATAATTCATCCCGTCCCGTTGGGCAACAAAACCAAAACCCCAAAGCATGGCGGCCAGGATCAACACGAGGTTTGTTTTTACGTTTTTACTATCCATGAAGCAATAATAAAAATCCAAAATGAAAAAACATAGAGAAAAGACGTAAAACGTGAGACGTAACCTGTGATCGGAAATTTTAATTCGCACCTTCATACACTCGTCCCTCAACTATAGACAGCAGTTTCTTTCTTTGTGTCTTTGTATCCTTAGTGCCTTCGTGTGAGATCTTTTTCTTGAAAAAAAACACAAATGTTAGTTGACATTATAGATCGATTAGCGGTAAGTTTAATTGTTATTTGATTGCGATTAATTCAACACCAAAAATTAATTGATTCAAGTGGATGTAACTAATGAAATTAAGGGATGAAAAACATGACGCTGTTACAGCGTTTTCGTGTTTATAAGAAGAAATTAATATTTCAATTTGAATAAAGGGTAAGGGAACATGTTAAATAACAAAAATATCGTGATCGGTATTGCCGGATCTGGAGGCGATGGAGTTATCTCTGCCGGTGAGATCCTTGTGAATGCGGCATCCAGTGAGGGGCTTTTTGTCTTTATGCTGAAAAGTGTTGGCGCACAGATCCGTGGTGGAGAGAGTTCTATTCGTGTTCGCGTAAGTGATCTGCCTGTACAGTCACAGGGAGATCGTATTGATGTTTTAGTCGTTCTCAGCTGGAAAAATTTTCTTCGATTTAAATCGGAGCTGCAGTTGGAAGAAAAGGTTATTATAGTCAGTGATACAAATGATCCAATGCCGGATGAAGAGATCCCTTTAACGGAATCTCAGCGTGAATTTTGGTATAAGATCCCCTTTACGAAACTTGCTGAAGAGCATGCGGGAACATATCAGGCTAAAAATATTGTAATGCTTGGTGCAATTTCTGAAATATTTTCATTACCCAGAGAAGCATTACGTAAATCCATTCAAAAGAAATTTAAAAATAAACCTACCGAGGTTATCGAGAACAATATAAAAGCGATGGTTGCCGGAGTGGAATATGTTAAAACGCAGGTAGTAAAAAGTGACCCGCTTATATTTGAATATCAACATCATCGCGAACCGCGTTTGGTTATGCAGGGCAATGAAGCAATTGCATTGGGCGCGATATATGCCGGTTTGGATTATTATGCCGGATATCCCATTACGCCTTCCACAGAGATCATGGAATGGATCTCACGTTACTTGCCTCAGCGGGATGGTATCGCCATGCAGATGGAGGATGAACTGGCATCCATCAATGCGATTTTAGGTGCATCCTTTGCAGGTAAGAAATCCATGACGGCAACTTCGGGACCCGGAATATCACTCATGAATGAAGGTATCGGTCTTGCTTCAATGGCAGAACTTCCTGTTGTGATAATCAATGTTCAACGCGGGGGTCCATCTACCGGCTTGCCAACCAAAACAGAGCAGGCAGATCTCATGCAGGCGATCTGGGGTTCTCATGGCGATTCACAACGAGTGGTCATTGCTCCATGTGATGTAGAGGACTGTTTCGATTCTACCGTGTTGGCATTTTACATAGCAGAAAAATACCAATGTCCGGTAATTGTATTATCCGATCAGTTTATCGGTCACCGAAAAGAATCGATCAATCCCGAATCCATGAGAGGTTCTAAAGTAGGTTTCCGAAAAATTTATAATCGTGATACGCCTTCCGCAGAAGATCTAAAAGATTATCATCGATTTAAAATAACAGAAACAGGTGTTTCCCCTATGTCTTATCTAGGCATTAAGGGTGGGGAATATCTGGGTTCCGGTATTGAACATGATGAAAAAGGTTCACCCAGAGGTGATGCCGGTAACCATGCAAAGATGATCGAAAAACGCTGGAAGAAGTTTGAATACATTAAAGAGGAATTCCGCTTCGAACGTTTTTACGGTCCCGAAGATGCAAAATTGGGTATCATAGCCTGGGGGTCTACTAAAGGGGCGGTTAAAGAGGCTGTACTTAAAGCAAATGCAATGGGTATATCAGTCGGTGCAATCATTCCGCAAATTATTTATCCCTTCCTGATCGAACCGTTTAAAGAATTTATAAAAAATAAAGACAGCATTATTATTACAGAAATGTCTTATGCCGGTCAATTTAGACGGTACCTGCGCGGATTTCTTCGTTTTAGTCAGTATGGAGTAAAGGTTATCCCATTTGTAAAATCCGGAGGAGCTCCATTCATGGTTGAAGAAATTTTGAATAAGATCATTGAAGAATGGAAAGAAATGGAGGCCCAACGATGAGTGAAGCCCTGAAATCAACAGATTATAAAAGTAATTTAAAACCTATTTGGTGTGCGGGATGCGGCGATTTTGGAGTTTTAGCTTCTCTCTATAAAGCATTTGAAGAACTACAACTACAACCTGAAAATACGGCTGTTTGTTCGGGTATTGGCTGTTCAAGCCGGTTACCCGGATACATAAACGCTTACACATTTAATGGTATCCACGGTCGGGTATTACCCTTTGCGACCGGTGTAAAAATGTCCAGCCCGGAGTCAACGGTCATTGCAGTTGGCGGTGATGGTGATGGATTTTCCATTGGTGCGGGTCATATTGGACATGCAGCACGGAAAAATATCGACATTACCTATATTGTAATGGATAACAATATTTACGGTTTGACCAAAGGACAGGCATCTCCGACAACCCCTCTGGGTGTAAAAACAAAGACGACCTATTATGGAAATATGGGTATGACCTTTAACCCGGTTCGCATGCTGATCGCTTATAAGGCCTCGTTTGTTGCCCGCACTTTTGCCGGAAATCCAAAGCATGTACAGGAAATGATCGTAAAAGCAATTCAGCATCCCGGTTTTTCATTTGTTGAAATTTTATCACCCTGTGTTACTTTTCGCGGAAAAGATCAGTTTAAAATTATTCGTGACAAATCAACTTATTTAGATGGAGTTCACAATGCTGAAAATGAATTAGCAGCATTTGATATTGCCAACGACGAAGAGCATTTCGCTATGGGTGTGATATATAAAAAATTGCGGCCTACTTATGCTGAAATCGTTAAAGAACATGTAACAAAAAAAGCAAAAGCTACTGTAAACGGGACGCCCAAGATAGATCACTTGTTGGAACAATTCCAGCCATAATAAAATGAAAAAACCTTTTAAACAAAAGGCTTTTACTATAGCACTTAGCGATTGTATACGGCAGGCAAGTTGTGAGCTTCCGGAAGATATTGAGCTGGGATTAAAAAATGCCCTTAAAAACGAGGATAAGCAGTCAACAGCTCATACTATTCTTGAAACTATTATCCAAAATATAAATTTGGCCAAAGAAAAAAGCCAGCCTATTTGCCAGGATACCGGATTGCCGGCTTTTTATATCTCATATCCTCCCAAAGTATCTCCCAGTAGGATCAAGCAATGCATTGAAGATGCAATAGTTTTGGCTACGGAAGAAGGATATTTGCGCCCCAATGCGGTTGATCCTTTAAGTGGTAAGAACAGCGGTAATAATTTGGGTGATGGAATTCCCGCTTTG
This sequence comes from Fidelibacterota bacterium, assembly GCA_034660515.1. GTDB lineage: Bacteria > Fidelibacterota > Fidelibacteria > Fidelibacterales > Fidelibacteraceae > M50B103. Next base: position 15,714 of record JAYEJI010000006.1, on the reverse strand, counting down.
AATTTTGATGAATGGGATAAGAACGCTATACTGGTAAAATGCATGCTGAAAGGCGGAGGAAGCGAGAATGTTTCAGCGCAGTATAGTCTTCCCTGTGAAAAACTTTCTGCTGGTCGGGATCTTAAAGGAGTCGCTGCCTGTGTGATCGATGCCGTTCAGCAAGCCCAGGGAAAAGGTTGCGCTCCCGGAATTATTGGCGTTGGGCTTGGAGGCGACCGTATCAGTGGATATGAAAGTGCCAAAAAGCAATTATTCCGCAATTTGAATGATCAAAATGAAAACCCGGAACTGAATGAGTTGGAACAAACCTTATTAGGAAAACTGAATAAGCTTGAGATCGGACCCATGGGGCTGGGTGGTAAAACCACCGTCCTGGGAGTGAAGATTGGAAAAGCGCATCGAATTCCAGCTTCTTATTTTATTTCAATTGCTTATATGTGCTGGGCTTGTCGCAGAAAAGAACTTCTATTCGACCTGAGTGATAAATGAATGTAAAGAAAATAACATTGCCTCTGTCTGCTAATGATGTTGGATCCCTCCATGTGGGTGATAAGGTTTTGCTTTCAGGAACTATTGTCACCGGTCGGGATATGGCGCATAAATGGCTTGTCGAAAAAAAACCTCGTGAAATAAAAGATGTTCTTAAAAATGGTACGATCTACCATTGTGGTCCCATTATGTTAAAAAAAGAAGGTAAATGGACTTGCCTGGCAGCCGGACCCACAACCTCCATCAGGGAAGAACCTTATCTGGCCGATGTGATGAAGGATTATCAAGTTCGTTGTGTTATTGGCAAAGGCGGAATGGGGGAAAAGACTGCGAAAGCTCTTCAAGAACATAATGGTGTTTACCTTTTTGCAGTGGGTGGCGCGGCCGTGATCTATGCCAATTCCGTCGAATCGGTCGAAAATGTCTATAAACTTAAAGAATTCGGTGTACCGGAAGCGATGTGGATCCTGAAAGTAAAAGATTTTCCGGTGATCGTAAGCATGGATTCTCATGGCAACTCCTTGCACTCATTAGTTGAGGCAAAAAGCAGAGAAAAATTATTGTTTTTAAAGAAATAAGCTTCAAAAGCTTATAAAAAACATTTAGCATCTCTAAATATTCTTATTACTTTTCGGCATGAGTACGAAAAAGGACATCATAGTTGGAATGAGCGGTGGGGTAGACAGTACCGTTGCCGTTTATTTACTTCAGCAACAAGGTTACAATGTTCTTGGTGTAACACTTCAATTGGCCGATCATTATATCAAAAATAAAAGCAAACAATCAGGAGTGATAGAAAAAGCAAAAGCCGTTTGTGAAAAATTTGGTATTGAACATGTTGTTGCCGATCAAACTGCTCTTTTTGATACCTGTGTTGTCAATTACTTTGCAGATGCATATCTTAGCGGAAATACTCCCAACCCTTGCATTCAATGTAACTTACTTTTAAAATGGGATTCTTTGTTAAAGATCGCAGATGAAAGAGGAATTAAAAAGATCGCCACCGGACACTATGCGAAGGTGATCAAAGAAGGAAAGCGATATTCATTATATAAGGGAGAAGACAGGATAAAAGATCAATCATATTTTCTTTGGCGATTGACACAAGAACAATTATCCCGGACCATTTTTCCTTTGGGGGACATTACAAAAGAAGAGATCAAGAAGATAGCAAAGGATTTGGCACTGCCACAATCAAATCAGATGGAAAGTCAGGATGTTTGTTTTATCCCGGATAACGATTATAAAGTATTTTTAAAAGAATATTTCCCGAACAAATTAAATGAGATAAAGAAAGGGAATTTTGTCGATAAAGACGGACAAATCTTGGGGCATCATGACGGTTATTACAGATTTACGATCGGACAGCGAAAAGGTTTAGGTCTTGCAATGGGTGAACCGGTCTATGTCCGGGAGATCCATCCGGCTTCCAATACGGTCGTGATCGCCCAGGCGATAGATATGGAAGATATTGGCTGTACAGTAACAGAGATGAATTGGCTGGACGGCGATATTCCTCAGGAAATGAAAGAAATTCAAGTAAAAGTAAGATATAGAAATAAAGGGGTTCAAGCATGGCTGGAACCTTTGGAGAACGGAAAATATCATGTGTTGTTCTCCGAGCCGGTCTATGCAGTTACTCCAGGGCAATCAGCTGTATTCTATAATGGCAATAAAGTGTTGGGAGGTGGTGTGATCCTCTCTCACGCGCAGGAAAGTGAGAAAAATGAAAAAGACCGTTAAAACATTAATATCAATGAAAACAAAGGGTGAAAAAATAAGCGCTTTAACGGCTTATGAAGCACTTTTTGCCGGGTTTTTGGATGAATGTGATATGGATTTTATTCTTGTGGGTGACAGTGCGGGGATGATTTTTGCGGGATATGAAACAACGATACCTGTCACCATGGACGAAATGGTCTATCATACAAGATCTGTTCGAAGAAATGTAACAAACACGCTACTTGTTGCCGATCTGCCATTTATGAGCTATCAGACTTCAGTTGAAGATGCCCTTCGGAATGCAGGCCGTCTGTTAAAGGAAGGTGGTGCCGAGGCGGTAAAAATGGAAGGTGGCAAGCGAATTCTGAACCAGGTAGTAGCCTGTATCGATGCAGGTATCCCCGTTATGGGACATCTGGGAATGACACCGCAAAGCGTGAACCAGTTCGGCGGTTTCAGAACACAGGGTAAAAAGAATGAAGAAGCTGAAAGTTTGAAAAATGATGCCTTGGCTCTCGAAAAAGCAGGTGTTTTTGCCATCGTGCTTGAAAAGATCCCGGCTGCACTGGCAAAAGAGATCTCCGAAAAACTTTCAATTCCCACGATCGGCATCGGTGCCGGTCCCGATACGGATGGGCAGATCCTTGTAACCCAGGATATGCTGGGAATGTATGAAAAATTTAAGCCAAAATTTGTTCGACAATATGCAAAATTGGCCACAGAAATTAAAAAAGCTATTAATGATTACTCAAATGATGTAAAAAGATCGGAATTCCCAAATAAGGATGAAAGTTTCTAATGGAGCGTATCACAAACATTAAAAATATGCGCAAACGTGTCGATGACCTAAGGACATCCGGCAAAAAGATCGGCTTTGTCCCGACGATGGGTTATTTACACGAAGGACATCTTTCTCTGATTGATGAAGCAAAAAAACATAGTGATGTTGTGGTCGTTTCCATTTTTGTTAATCCAACCCAATTTGGCCTCAATGAAGATTATGACAATTATCCCCGTGATATTCAACGGGATGAAGCTTTAGCTAAAAGTCGTGGCACCGATATCATTTTTCCCCCTGATGCAAAAGATATATATCCGACCCCAAACCTGACATGGGTTAGCGTGAACAAGATCACGGATGTGCTTTGCGGGGCAAAGAGAGAGGGGCATTTCAAGGGGGTAACAACTGTTGTAACAAAGCTTTTTAATATTGTAAAACCTCATATTGCCGTGTTTGGACAAAAAGATGCTCAGCAAGCCGCTGTGATCACTAAAATGGTTGAAGATCTGAATATGGATGTTGAGATAATCCTTGCGCCTATTGTTAGGGAACAAGATGGTTTGGCCATGAGTTCAAGAAATGTTCGACTTACAAAAGAAAACAGGCAAAACGCTCTTGTACTTTCACGGTCTCTTTTTGCGATCCAACAGGGAATTGAAAAAGGAAAAGAACTCAAAGGACTTCTTGAACATGCAAAAGAAGATATCAGATCGACAGATGGGGCAAAACTTGAATATCTTGAAGCCCGTTCTTATCCTGATCTGAGATCAGTAGAGGCTTATGAAGGCAAATGTTTGATCGCAATTGCAGCTCATTTTGGAAATGTTCGACTGATAGATAATATTTTGATTAATGCATCTTGATTCTTGAAATGCAAACAATTATTTCCTATTTTAATATGATATAAAGAAAACAGGATAAAATGAAAAAAAGATTTTTACATGCAAAGATACACAGAGCGACCGTTACGGAAGCCAATCTGAATTATACCGGCAGTATTTCAATTCCGGAAGACCTTATGGAAGAAGCCGGAATTGGAGAATATGAATTTGTTCAGGTTGTGAATATTAATAACGGTGTGCGCTTTGAGACCTATGTGATCAAAGGAGAACGCGACAGCAAGAATATCTGTCTGAACGGTGCCGCAGCCCGCTTAGCCGTACTTGAAGACCGTATCATTATTATGGCTTATTGTGATCTTGATCCGGGCGAGATACCGGGACATAAACCTACGTTCATTCTTATGGACGAAAAGAACAATATCATCGAAAAAAAATAGGAAAATCAATGTCTTCAGCTCTTGCAACTGTTATTCTGGCCGCCGGAAAAGGTACTCGCATGAAATCCGATCTCCCAAAAGTTCTCCATAAAGTACTCGGTGAGACCATGGTTGCGCGTGTGGTTGCACAAGCTGAAGAAGTTGGAAGTATCCGTACCGTTGTTGTGATCGGTCATAAAAAAGAATTGGTTGAAGAAGAATTAGCAGGCAAGGAAGTTGATTTCGCCGTTCAAGCTGTGCAATTGGGCACCGGTCACGCTGTTATGATGGCAGGACCCGTATTGGAAGATTTTAATGGAGATGTTTTGATACTTGCCGGTGATGTACCATTACTGACATCGGCCACTTTGAAGAAATTGATCAAGACACATAGAAAAGAAGAGGCAGATGCAACCGTATTAAGTGCTGTTTTTGATGATCCTTACGGTTATGGTCGCATAGTTCGAACACCGGAAGGTAATTATTCACATTCAGTGGAAGAAAAAGATGCCAACGATGAGATAAGAAAGATCAAAGAGATCAATTCAGGCATCTATTTGTTTAAATCCGAGCTGTTATTTCATTATTTACGTTTTATCGGAACAGATAATGTTCAGGGGGAGTATTATCTGACGGATGTCCTGCCAATGATGCGAAAAGACAATAAGAATATTGCATTACAAATAGCGGACGATCCGGATGAGATCCAAGGTGTAAACACGGTGGACCAACTTAGGGAAGTCGAAGAGAAATTAAAGGCAAAAAAATGAAACGCTTAACAGTTATTTTATTCGTTTGTTTGGTCGCTATAGTTCCATTAAGCGCACAATATGTAGATAAAATTTCCGAATTCACTCAACAAGGTGTTGGGTTCGATATGTCAAATGCCCGTTCATCTGCGGCATTTCTTGACTGGTCAAAGGTACAAATGAATCATTCTGTCTCGATGAGTATGGGAACTTCCGTTATGGGTGCGGAATCTTATTTGACATATCATAATGAATTTTATATGCCTTTAAGTTCAAGATTGTCGTTTTATGGAAATTTATATTGGCAATTACAAGCTTATGCTTCAAATCCGGCTTTACAAAGATTGAACAATCCTGCCGGTGAAATATATTTTGATGCAAATTTTGTATATAAACTCTCTGATAATTCCACTCTGAGTCTCGGTTTTGCACGTTATCCGTCAATTTATGGAAATATGTATAATATGCCGGGTGATCTGAATTATCCTTATTATGGATATAATCCATTTTATTTTAACACTTATCGCAGAGGACTGAACCCATAGAAGCAAAACAACTAAATATCGTCCTGAATGTGCTTATTATCCTCTTCGTCGTTTTGATAGGCTTTTTTGCATACTCTGCATGGATCGATCGACCTGCCCGTATCCGTGAATTTGCCGAAGTTAAGATCCCTAATAATTTACCTGATCTTCAAATGACCGGAGAGCAGGAACAGGAATCTATGGAAATTGTTGTACGGATATTGAATGGCAATGGAATTAGTGGAGTTGCCTATAAACTTAGGGAATACTTGCTCACACAGGGATTTGATGTTTCAGAGACAACCAATGCCGATCATTTTAACTATGAAAAGACCATTGTTTATCTCCATTCCAGTGATTATAGCATGTCGAAAAAAGTATCCGATAAATTGGGTATTGGCAATAATCCCGTTTTGGATGACAGATCACCGGATTACCCTTGTGATATAACCATTGTCATGGGTAAAGATTATAAACAACTTCCACCCTTTCAAGAAAAATAACTTAAGGAGCCGCATGGCCAAGAAAAAAATTGTTAATGACAGAAAAACATCCCACGAACTCGCAGAAATGATAGCAGAGCTTGCCTTGGAGAAAAAAGCTGAAGATATCGTGGTGTTGGATGTCAGTAAGCAAGCAGGATTTACCGATTATTTTGTGATAGCAACCGGAAATTCTGATGTTCATCTTAAAACTTTATGTGACTATATAGAAGACGAATTGTCACAGTACAAGGTCAAAGTATGGCATAAAGAAGGATATGAGAATCTGAAATGGATCCTCATGGATTATGTTGATGTTGTTGCACATATTTTTGACAGCGAAACCCGTGAATATTATGATCTGGAAACGCTTTGGGCAGATGCGGAAAAAATAATTGTTCGTGATGAATAAGATGTGACGCATGACGCGTGACTCGTAACGCGTAAAATGTAAGACGAAAAATAATTTTGTAGTGAACGGTTGAGACCGTTCACTATTTTTTTATGCTTATAATTTCGATTTTTAAACTCTAAACTATTAGGCTCTTAAAAAAGACCTGTATCATAAATAGATCCTTCCAGTCTTCGCTCTTCGAGCTATGCCCGGCAGGCACTACGCTCAGGATGACAGTCTTCTAAACCCCTAAACTCCTAAACTCTTAAACTCCTAACCTCCTAACCTCCTAACCTCCTAACCTCTTAACCTCCTAACCCTCAACCTTGATCTTGGTCTTGATCTTAACTTCTATTTATACTTGAAAGTGTTATGATTATTCCTTAAATTTATTATCTTTGCGGGGCAAGGGAAGGGTTGAATCGTCAGACAAAGGAGAATGTACGAATGACAGACGAAAAATCAAAAAAAGATCCAAAAGTGAAGGAAACTTCATTAAAGGAACCCGCAAAATCTAAAAAAGTCAGTCCTCCAAAAGAGGAAAAGAAAAAAGTTGAGTCCAAAAAAGAAAAAAAGTCAGATCCCAAAAAACCCTTATTAACTCAAAAAGAGATCGACAAACTAATTCTTGAAAATGCTGACTTAAAAGCTGAAAATAAAGAAAGCAAAGATAATTTTCTTTTACTTGCAGCTGAATTTGAGAATTTCAAGAAACGTATCAATAAAGATCAACAACGCAGTATAGAGTACTACAAAGAAAATATACTGGGAGACCTGCTTTCTGTTCTGGATGATATTGATCGCGCTTTACAGCATCATGAAGATGATGAAACCGGCAAGGCATTTACTATGATCCGGAATAAATTATTGAGTTATATGGAAGGTTTTGAGATCCGTCCATTTGAATCTGTAGGGCATGAATTTGACCCTGATAAACATAATGCGATGTTGACCCGTGCAGTAGAAAATGAAAAAGATAATATGATCCTCGAAGAATTTGAAAAAGGATATATGATCGGTAAAAAAGTTCTTCGCCATGCGAAGGTAATTGTAAATATTATTGAGTAAAATATGCCCAAAGATTATTATGACATTTTAGGGGTAAGTAAATCCGCAACAGAAGATGAGCTTAAAAAAGCCTATAGAAAATTAGCTGTTAAATATCATCCGGATAAAAACCCTGACAATAAAGAAGCTGAAGAAAAATTCAAGGAAGCCGCAGAAGCATACTCTGCCCTTTCCGATCCTGGAAAAAGACAACGATATGATCAGTTTGGTCACGATGGCCTGAAACAGAATGGTTTTGGCGGTGGTGGTTTCGGTGGACATGGAATGTCCATGGATGATATCTTCTCTCAATTCGGAAATATTTTTGGCGATGCTTTCAATGGTGGCGGATTTGGCTCCTTTTTTGGAGGGAATACCCAGCGCCGGAATACGAACCGCGGTGCCGATATGAGAGTTAATCTCCGCTTGACCCTGGAAGAGATCTACAGTGGTGTTAAAAAACAGATCAAGATCAAACGTTTTGAATCCTGTTCAACTTGTCACGGAGAAGGCGGGACCGGTAAACATACCTGTCCGGTCTGCCATGGTACGGGAAAAGTTCGCGAACGCGTGAACTCTTTTTTTGGACAGATGATAAGTGAAAAAGCCTGCTATCAATGTCATGGACAAGGTTCTGTCATCGATTCCCCATGCCAAACTTGTCATGGAGAAGGTCGGATAAAGAAAGAAGCCAATGTTACGATCGATATCCCAGCCGGTGTTCAGGATGGAAATTATATGACCCTGAATGGAGAAGGAAATACCGGAAAAAGGCAGGGTGAAACCGGTGATCTGATCGTGATCTTTAAAGAGCAAAGCCATAAAATATTTACCCGATCGGGAAATGATGTGATCATTACTTGTGTGATCACCTGGCCTCAGGCTGTACTTGGTGATGAGATCGAAGTACCGACCTTAAGCGGAAAAGTCAGTTTTAAAATCAATACCGGCACTGAAAATGGAAAAGTATATCGATTGCGTGGCAAAGGTCTTCCGATATTGCATGGACACCGTTACGGTGATCAATTGATACAGATAAAGATCGAAACACCGGGACATATTGAGAAGAACGAAAAAAACCTAATAAAAGAATTATATCAATTGTATTCCAAGAAAAAAAATAGTAAAATTGAGAAGTTTATACCCTGATAAAGGGGGTTTTTATGTTTACTAAAAAAGAAAAAAACATCATTCTTGTTATTGCACTTGTACTGCTTTTAGGAGTTGTAGGATTTATTATCCGTAAGATAATAAAAAAACAGCATGTTCTTCGTTCTGCAGATATTAACATGAAAGATGCTTTCAATCGGGAAGATGAAAACCGGGAAGAAACTAATGAACTCTCAGCACCGGTCAATATCAATACTGCCGGGTTAATGGAAATAGAAGCTCTTCCATTTCTTGGCATGGAAAGATCAAAAGATATAATTGAATATCGGGATAAGAACGGTCCCTTCAAAAGTCTTGAAGAGTTGACGAATATCAGTGGTATAGGTGTAAAAACACTTGAAAAATTAAAACCCTTAATTACTTTATAGCGTATTAGGAGGTATTGTGCAAGAGCAGCAATATTACAATGAAAAATTGTCCTTTGTCATTAAATGGATAGCAGTTATTCTTTTAGTTCTCCTTTTGTTGGTTATCTTTATTCCCAATAATATTTGGAGACAAGAAGACAGTATGCGTAAAAAATCTCACTGGAAGATGGATCAACTCTGGGATGCCCAGCGTATGTATCATAAATTAACAGGTTATTATGATGCGGATATGGAAGGTGTTCTATGGTTCGTTTCTGCTGTAAGAGACTCGATCCTTGCCGATAGTGAATATATTGGTGATCAAGTTATTCTCTACAAAGGGGAAGAGATAGCTATTGATGTTCCCGGATTTTGGTCTACAGAGTACGATACCGTATTCTCTCGTCCTTATCATGCAAAAGACACAAGTTTAGTTGGTGTTTATACTGCAGTTGAACTGAATTTGGAGACAAATGCATGGGATACCATATATCTTGGAGAACACAAAGACCGTTATAAATACGCCGATACGCTTTGGGAAGGTATCATCATTGACACAACAATTGATACCATCATTGAAAAAGTAATGAAATATAAACATTTCAATTTGGTTGATTCTTTGCTTGTATGTCCTTTAACGGATGAAGAATATTCCGTTAAGGTCAAAGGTAAAGAAAGTGATACGGTAATTATTTATAGCCCCATTCGTGGCGGTTATAAAGATCGTAAGTATTTTTTCTTTACTTTTAAAGATACAGGTCATGGCTTTATTATGAATGGGGAAGCCTCCTGGGATAAATAAATATGTTAACTCTCGCGTTACATCACGATGAGTCTGTATTTGTATATTTAAGCGAGACACAAAAGGGAAAGAAGAACATTGAACAACTTGGTTTGTTCTCACCCGGTTTTTCTTTTGATAGAACTTTTTTGTTTCAGCATAATGCAAAAGACCTTTTAAGCGAAATGTTAAAAGATATACTGAATACTATTCCTGAAAAAGAACAGGATGTATTCTTTTCATTTCCGGCTGATCTTGCATATATAGCAATTTATGATGATGTGCCGAAAGAAAATGTTAAAACGATCGTCGATAAAGATGTTTGGTTGACAGAGCTTAAATTCGGTCAGGAATTGATCGCTCAAAGCGATTGTCAGGTTAAAGTAGTATATAAACAGAATGGTCTGGCTTTATTAACATCCATTTACTACCCGAAATTGATCTTGAAATTATTTCGTTCCATTTGCGAAGAGCATCATTGTCGTTTGGTAGGAATAGGTATTAACATATTCAATGCAACAGAGGTTGCCAAAAAGGCATCAAGAGATACGGAATATATAGTGATCGATTATAAGAGAAACGAGTATGAACTGGTTAATGTTCAAAACGATAATGTACTCGGTTATGCACGTTTTTCTTTTATCAATGATCATCTGCTGTATATTGCGAGAAATGGTGTGATACCTGAAGGCCTCTGTGAGGCGGTTGTACAGAAGAATGCTGCGGAGCTGGATAAATACAGGATATTTCTGACAGGTGATAGTCAACACCTTGAAGAGATGAAGGATCTTGTAAATATCCAACCGGATATTGTGATATTGAATCCAATGAAGGTAACAACAGCTTATCTAAAACCTTCTGTATCTTATGATAAACATTATGATACTGTGTTTTCATCCACTTTGGGTGCATTGATATAAGGAGATAAGGACATGAAGATCAACTTGTTACGCGAAGACCAGATAACAAAAGTCCCTCATCAGAATAAAGAAAAGGACGTACTTCGTTTTGATGATACATTCTCGGGAGGGAATGATGACTTTTATTTTCAGCAACCCACTCCTCCCTCTGAGGAATATAAGAAACCGCGAAAATTTCGTTTTTGGCTTTTTCTTTTAATCCTCATCATTGTGACTATTGGCGCGGCTTTTATCGTTTATCCAAGAGGGACAACGGATGTCTTTGTTGATTTTGGCAAAAATGTAGCCAAGGTATGGAACAAAACCATCGATAAAATTGAAACTTTCTGGCTACACCGAAACGATGAAAAAGTTGTTTATGTAAAAGAAACAACACCGCCTGAGCCCAAGATCGAAACTGTTGAAAAAGTAAAGACGGATATTCCTCAACAAATCATTAAGGTGGAAAAAACAATTGAAAGAGAAGTTGTAAAAGAATCAACGGAAGAAAAAATAATTAAGAGTCCGGCAATATTCGATCAAATAAAAGATGAACTTGCAATTTCACGACGAAATATGATGGCGGCAGAGTTTGTTTGGTCCAAGGTCCCGGGTGGAATGACCATGGATAAATTGACCATTTCCGAAGACAAAATGAGTGTCTCTGTAAAATCAAGATTCCCGATGTTAATTCAAGCCTATTCAAATGTAATTGAACAGCATGATATGTTTAGTGCCATTATTGCAGGAAATGAAGAAAAAGTCGGTGAATTAACAAGAGTACAGTTGACAAGTGATCTGCCATCTTTACGGAAAGAAGACAGACCCGAAAGGATTTGGGATCTTGATGTAGAATGGTTTGATGATTATCTTGTGATCGCAGCCAATAGTTCGGATGTGATCGTTTCTCAGAATATTAATGAAACCTTGACCATGGATAAAGGTATCATCAAACATAATATGAAAGTAACTGCCAGCGGGAATAGAACTTCAATGATGGAATTCCTCCAGGAATTACAAGCTATCCCGGCTGCTTTTGTTGTTCAGGATATCAGTTCGACCTATGACGAGGTTGACAAATCCAATCTGCTTGAATTAGTATTGGTATTTTACGAAAGAGAATAATGTCCAGAATAATCAGCGGTCGTTATGGCGGTTTATATATCGCCAACCCGAAACATAAAATTCGACCAACGACCGGTAAAGTAAAAGAATATATCTTCAATGTCCTTCAGAATCTTGAAGGACATTGTGTCATAGACCTATTTTGTGGTACGGGAGCACTGGGAATTGAAGCCCTGTCCCGTTACGCCGATCATGTGAGTTTTATAGATAATAACACACAATCGATCCGGCTTACCAAGTCGAATCTCGATAGTATAAAAGCACCCGCAGATACATGGAAATGTATGAAATATAATGCATTGAAATATTTCGAAAAAAATGAAAATGAATATGATCTCATTCTGGCGGATCCACCCTATGATCTGGAATTGAATGCAGCTTTTTTTCAATCTTGCCGGGAACATCTCAAACCGGGAGCTCTTCTAGTTCTTGAATACAGTAGTAGAGGAAAGATTGAAACTGGAGAATGGGAAGCTTCAAAAGTAAAAAAAATGGGTGATACCACAGTCTATTTTTTTTTCAAAAATAGACAAGTAAAAAGATAAAAGGTAAAAGAAGAACAATTGATAATTGAAAATTGACAAAGGACAATTAAGTGTTCAATGGGCAATTGACAATGTAAATGAACAACGAATATTGAACAAGGGATGATGAAGTTAGAAAGGAATTTCGAATATTGAAATTTGTTGATCTTTGTTCTGAAGTCAAGAAAGTGTAGGGAACAGGCATGCCTGTTCCGAGGCAAAAATACAAAGTATAAAGTAAATAATTGATAAATAATCATTATTTTCAGGAACAGAAAATAAAGGAGTTAAAATGAAAAAGTGGATACTTCCTATCGTATTAAGCGTCTTATTGCTTTTCGTCGGTTGTGATAAGGGTGGCCTTTCCATTACCTACGAAAAATACGAGTTGGAGAATGGACTTGATGTTATTCTTCATATCGATGACAGTGATCCTATCACTGCCGTTGCAATTCAATATCATGTTGGTTCAAATAGAGAAACACCCGGAAAAACAGGGTTTGCCCACCTGTTTGAACACATGCTCTTTCAGGAATCGGAAAATATCGGTCAAGATCAATTCTTTGCCAAGATACAGAACGCCGGCGGTACATTAAATGGCGGTACCTGGACTGATGGAACGATCTATTACGAGGTAGTTCCAAAGAATGCACTTGAAATGGTGCTTTGGATGGAATCTGATCGTATGGGTTACATGATCAATACAGTTACCCCGGCCGCTTTTACCAATCAACAAAATGTTGTTACAAATGAAAAACGCCAACGTGTAGATAATAATGCTTATGGACATCGTTCATATGTGATAGGTAAAGCTATCTACCCGGAAGGCCACCCTTACAACTGGCAGGTCATTGGTGTTGTTGAAGATATCAATAATGCGACCGTTCCGGATGTAAAGGCTTTTTATAATGAATTCTACGGCCCGAATAATGCTACTCTCGTGATCGCAGGTGATATTGATCCGGTTGAAGTAAAAGTATTAGTTGAAAAATATTTTGCTGAACTTAATGCACATGGTGATCCCGAACCTCTGGAACCCATGCCTGTTAGTTTGGAAGAAACCAAAAAATTGTATCATGAAGACAATTTTGCACGCGCATCCATGTTGACCATGGTTTGGCCATCTGTAGAAGAAGGTCACGAAGATGCTTACTCATTGCAGTATCTCTCAACTCTCTTGTCTGATGGTAAAAAAGCCCCTTTATACAAAGTCTTGGTTAAAGAAAAAAATTACACTTCACGTGCAAGCGCATACACCTATCATAAAGAACTGGCAGGTGAATTCTATGTTAATGTCACAGCAAATCAGGGTGTAAGTCTTGCCGATGTTGAAAATGCAGTTTCTGAAGCATTCAAGAAATTTGAAGAGGAAGGCTTTACTGACCGTGATGTAGAACGTGTGAAAGCACAATTGGAAACCGGATTTTATAATGGAATTACAAGTCTTGAGAACAAAGCCTTTAATCTTGCAATAAATAATGTTTTTACCGGCGATCCCGGATATATGGTCAATGATCTTGCAAATCTTAAAGCTGTTACAAAAGATGATATTTTGCGTGTATATGATAAATATATCAAAGGCAAAAACTATGTAGCAACCAGTTTTGTGCCAAAGGGACAGCTTGATATGATAGCAGAAGGATCTGTTAAAGCAGATGTTGTTGAAGAAAATGTTGAAGATCTGCAACGTGTAGAACAAGTTGAAGCATCTGATGAAGAAATTAAGAAAACACCATCAAAAATCGATCGCAGTGTTGAGCCTGGAAAAGGTCCCATGCCCGAAGTCAATTTACCGGAAGTTTGGAAAAGTGAACTTGCGAATGGTATCAAAGTATACGGTGTTTTACATGATGAATTACCGCTGGTTTCGTATGAGCTTATTATACGCGGTGGGCATTTGCTTGATTCCATAGATAAACCGGGTGTTGCAAATCTCGTTGCTAATCTAATGAATGAAGGAACAAAAAATAAAACACCTATGGAACTGGAAGAAGAGATCGATTTTCTTGGTGCTTCCATTCATGTACACTCAGGCCGTGAAAGCATGGTCATAGCCGGCAATTGTCTGGCACGTAACTTTGAAAAGACCATTGATCTCGTTGAAGAGATCCTTCTTGAGCCCCGTTGGGATGAAGAAGAATTTGAGCTTGCAAAAACACGCCTGGTCAATGGCATTAAACGCTCAAAAGCAGATGCAAATACTGTAGCTTCTCAAACCTTTAGTAAATTACTTTATGGTGAAGATCATATTTACGGCATTCCCAGTGTTGGAACGGTTAAATCGGTTGAAAGCATTACTCTTGATGATCTAAAAGCTTTCTATAAAGCTAATTTCTCACCTACGATTGCATCTTTTGAGATCGCAGGAGCTGTTGCACCAGCACGTGTCAAAAGAGTATTAGCTGATCTTGAAGCAAAGTGGGAAGAAAAGGAAGTGATCATCCCTGAATATGAATTGCCTGCACCGATCAAAGAGTCAGCAGTTTATTTTGTAGATATCCCGGGTTCAAAACAGTCAGCTCTTCGCGTTGGTAACCTTTGCATGAAACGCAATGATGATGATTATTATCCCGGTTACGTAATGAATTATCAGCTTGGTGGGGTATTCGGATCTCACATCAATATGATGTTGCGTGAAGAAAAAGGATATACCTACGGTGCGCGTTCAAGTTTTAACGGAACAAAAGTTGTCGGTCCTTTCAGAGTATCAACCGCTGTTGTAACAGATGCAACTCTCGAATCTTTAGAGATCATTCGTGATTTGACAAACAAATATAAAGAAGGTATTAGTGAAGATGAACTTGAGTTCACTAAAAATGCCATCTTAAAATCCAATACCCGTCGTTTTGAGACCATGGACAATGTATTGAATATGCTCTGGATGATCGATTACTACGGAAAACCCGTCAATTATGTCAAGAACAATGAAAAAATTGTGAATGACATGACCCTTGAATCTCATAAAGCATTAGCAGAAAAATACCTGCATCCGGATAAGATGATCTATCTGGTCGTCGGTGATGCCGCTACTCAGCTGGAACCGCTTGAAAAACTTGGATTCGGTAAACCGGTCTTGCTTGAATTCTAGATTAATTAAGTAGAAAAAATAGTAATAAATAATCAGTAGCCCCGGGTTTAAACCCGGGGCTACTGATGCAATTGATAATAATTTATCATGAAACAATATTCCGTAGCATGAATAGATCTTTCCCATCTTCGCCAAGGCTACGATGGGCAGGCTATAACTTAAGAATATTGAGTTTACACTTCGAAGCCTCGTGCGAAGAAGTGCTCAAGATGTACTGTATTGTAAGGCAAGTCAAAATTAAGCGGTTTTATATTTTAATGAGTAATATGGTATCCATTCCCGATCATATTTCAGCATAGCAAATATTTGCCTGAGGATCTTATTAGCCACAGCC
>JAYEJI010000005.1:0-22283 GCA_034660515.1 Fidelibacterota bacterium | reverse complement strand
ACAGAAGGTTTAGGTGTTAGAGGTCAGCTTTCGACAACTCGACCTATCGACTCTTCGACTTCTTTAATGACTTGGATGTTCAATACTTGCCGTAAGAATACTTTTATGCATTGTAACTACAAAAGCACCGGCCTTTTGAGAATAAATTGGTTCAGGATTACCATTTTCAATACAAGCATCGTTCATTCTTTTAAAACCGGTTCCCCAGTTATCTACAAGACCCAAACTTTGGAATATCATGGCTAGATTACTATTTCTCAAGATCGTTCTATCCTCATATAGGATACGATCCAGATCAAGTTCTGCCGGAAGTGCACCCGGGCTCCAAATTTCCAGCCAGTCCTCAAAAACACGCACCTGAATATTCCCGGTATCGTTATAATCACGGTGAAGTATTGCATTTATTATAGCTTCTCTAAGTGCATCCAGAGGATAATCCCATTTCATTTCTTCTTTTCCACTGCGGTGGCGGATCAATCCTTGATGAATATGTGCTTTAATGAACTCAATGATCTCGTCCACCGCAACAATTAAATTTGTCTCGATATTTTTTTTATCAATAAACTTTGTTACAGTATTACCATCAAAACGGGCAATTTTAATAACAGCATTGGAAAACAACTCATTTGTTTTTGCAAAACACAGATAGCCGGCCTTAGTGACCTTTCCATCTCTTATTTGGCGGATTTGCTTTAAAAAATCACTTACATCTTCGAAATTTCCGTCCGATGTATGTTTTTTAATAAAATCTTCATCAAATTCGATCTCTCCTATAGGAATATTGACAAAAGAAGCTGCCATGTCCGTTAATGAGTTGTAAGCTTTCTGATTTTTTTTCTCGATTTTACTCATTGTATACCACCAATCGTTTTTGTTTTATTCAATAGTTAAAAATATTATTTATTTTCCCAATAAACAATAAAAATTGTATAGCGTTTAGAAAGGGTAAATATGAATAATCACCTGTACCTCTAAAAAAAAATATTAAGACCCTATTTTGAATTAAATATAATATAATTGGGAACTATTAAGTGAACCTATTCATTTACGAAATACAATACAACTTATTACTTCCCTCCTTATCCTTCGCCATAACATCTATCCCCAAAGGGTGTTATGGCGCTTGTGTAAAGAATGTTGAGGGTTGAGGGTTGAGGGTTGAGGGTTAAGAACATAATTCATACTTAACTGTTTAAGTATCTTCTCAATGCAGAAAGTTTTGTTGCAATCTCGTATATCACTGGCTTAATCTCATTTAGTGATTCCTGTTTTATGTAACCCAGATCAAGAGATAGATATAAATGATTTAATGTTTCTGTAAGACTTCCATATGATATTTCAATAAATCTTGCAAAATCTTTCTTAGAATGCCTTGACGTACCCTCTGCAATATTCGAGGGAATTGAAACAACTGATCTCTGAATTTGATTTGATAAAGAATATTTTTCGTGTTTAGGAAATTGATCAGTAAGAGTGTAAATCGATCTTACCAATTCTCTTGACTTCTTCCATACATCAAGTTTTTCAAAACCAAAAGGTTTAATTTCAATATTCATTTCGTCCTCCTCAATATATATTTTATCTAAAGTTGAGTCCTCAACTCTCAACCCTCGACTCTCGACTATTTATATTGGCTCTAATACCCCTTCAATTTCAATATATCCTTCTCCCGTTCTTGGACATATAAGATCATCTCCCAGTATCTCCCCTTCCCTACTGACCCAGCCTTTTTGTTTGGCGGGCATCCCTACCATCAGGGCATAAGCGGGGACATCTTTTGTAACAACAGCACCGGCAGCAATAAAACAATACTCTCCTAGAGTTACCCCGCAAAGAATAGTTGCATTGGCTCCAATAGAAGCACCTTTTTTAATTCGAGTCTCTTTGTACTCTGTTTTACGTTCAATAAATGCACGCGGATTTACTACATTCGTAAAAACACAACTCGGACCACAAAAAACATCATCTTCTATAATAACCGAATCGTAGATAGATACATTATTTTGGACCTTTACACCGTTACCCACAACAGCTTTTGATCCTATATTGACATTTTGACCAATTGAACACGATTTCCCCACTTTCGCACCGGGCATAATATGAGAAAAATGCCAAATTTTTGTCCCCTTACCTATTATTGCCCCATCATCAACTCTTGCAGTCTCATGTACGAAATATTCAGCCATTGATCGCGACCTTTATTTTTTGTGTAATGAAATTTATCTCTTCTTCACTCAAGAATGGATGCATAGGTAAAGATACGACCGTTTCAGATAAACGATTTGAAACCGGAAAATCCATTCCTTGATCTAAATATTTAAAAGCTTCTTGCTTTGGCAAGGGCATAGGATAATGAACAGCAGTCGGGATATCATCTTTTGCAAGTATATCCCTCAATTCATCTCGATTTTGTACTCTTATTGTATATTGAGCCCATACACTAAGATTGTCCTTGAGCACTACAGGAGTATTAACTGTATCTTTTAACGCTGCCGTATAAGCATCGGCAACGCGATTACGTTCTTTGATCTCATTGGGAAAATATTTCAATTTTACTCTTAATATCGCTGCTTGAAGAGTATCCATTCGACCATTTACACCTATCATTTTATGATAATAGCGTTTTTCCTGTCCGTGATTACGTATCATACGGATCTTTTCAGCTATTTTATCGTCGGTAGTAAATATTGCCCCTCCATCACCGTAACAACCCAAAGGTTTGGCAGGGAAAAAACTTGTTATGGCAATTTTTGTCAAAGCACAGGATTTTTTTCCGTTATACTCGGCTCCAAATGATTGTGCACCATCTTCCAACACCCAGAGTCCATGGTCATTTGCAATTTTATTTATCTTATCATAATCGGCGCATTGACCGTATAATGAAACTGCAATAATGCCCTTTGTTCTAGATGTGATCTTCTCTTTTATCTTGTCCGGATCCAAATTAAAAGTAACCGGATCAACATCCACAAATACCGGTACAGCTCCCAAAATCGAGATCATAGTTCCTGTAGAAATAAAAGTAAACGCAGGACAAATTACTTCATCACCCGGTTTGATATCCAATGCAGATAATCCCAATGAAATGGCATCAGAACCTGAACTACATGCTATGGTATGAGATGCGCCTGAGAATTCTTCCAATTCTTTTTCCAGAGCGGCAATATCAGGGCCATTAATAAATGCTGATTTTTCAATTACTTCGGCAATTGCTGCGTCAATTTCTTGTTTATATTCATTATACTGACGATGTAGATCACAAAATTTCATATAGTACCTTAAGATTAGTAACTTAATTTTTCCATTAAATGAATACCTGAAAGAATGTCTTCTCTTGATGGGAATTTATCCCACATTTCCTTTGCAATGTAATCATACATTGCATTATGACCCTTTCCATAAATATGATCGAGTTTGAAATCCATATCAGGTTTATCCATTCCCTTTACATTCCAATGACGAATTGTGTTAAGGTTTGTTCCTGCCAGGCGAATAATACCATTTTCTGCAACTAATGTAAATTCAGTTTCATAATTTTTTTCATAAGCACTTACCGTTGCATTTAATGAACCGACAATTCCCGATTTAAACCTCATAACGGACGAAACTGAGTCATAGACCTCCAGACCTCTAAGAAGTCCACCTTGTCCTTTCCCACTCACCAATTCTCCAAAAAAGTAATGTACCATATCAACATAGTGGCTTGCCTGTGTATATAGCACCCCGCCATCAAGTGAACGTGTTCCATGCCAATCAATGGCAAAATAGGCATCATTTCTATTCCAGATAACATTACAAATAAATTGATGAAGTTTCCCCAATTTTCCACTATCGATCAGATCTTTTATCATAACGACCAAAGGATTATATCTGTTTTGATAAACAGGCAATAAAGTTTTGCCTGCTTTATCAACTTGAGCAAATACTTCGTGCGATTCTCTTACAGTTAAACTCAGAGGTTTTTCACAAACAATATAGGGTGCATCTGTATTTTCAGCAATTTCCGCAACATGTTCAGGATGATTTCCCGAGGGTGTTAAAACGCTTATTACCTCGACATCTTTGATCTTCTTGTAATCGGTAACATAGGGTACATTCAATTCATTGGCAATTTTCTTTGCTCTTTCTTCAATAATATCGCAAACAAGTGCAATCTCAACACCGGTTGTATCATTGATCGCTTCAATATGACGTTTTGAGATCCTTCCACAACCTACCAGTGCGATTTTTTTCATTTCGTAAATTTCCTTTCGGTAAACATTTATCTCGTAAATATATAAATGTTACCAATTATTACCAATTAATTAATCATATTAAGAAGTTTAGGGTCAGATATTGCGATAATGCTAAAAAACCGTACGGAACAGGTATGCCTGTCCCGTACAAATCAATTTATCAATCTGATTATTTCGAAGGTTTCTTAATCAACACCAACAATCTGTTCATCAATAATGATGATGAAACACCGATCAGGGTGTACCAAGTCCAGTTGATCTTAAACAATCCCTGCCACCCGGCAATGATAATAAATGTCATAACAGCGATGGAGAAAAAGAAGGGGACAATATATTGCCAGCGATCACATTTTTTAAAGAATCGTACTACAAGGAAAACACCTAGTGTGCCACCGTAAGTAAACGATGCGATCGACAAACCAATCTCTACTAAAGGGCTATCCTGATTGGTAAATATCATGGCTCCAAACACCATTACAATTCCCCAAGCGAGAGTAGCAAACCGACTGATCTTCAACCACTTGCCTTCGTCAGTTATGTTCTTGAAAATTGGTTTAAAGATATCTACTGTGATTGAACTCGACATTGCACTAAGTGAGCCACTTAAGGTTGTCATCGAAGCTGCAAATATACCCGCAACCGTGATGCCTTTAACAACCGGAGGTAAATAATCAATGATAAATTTAGTAAATAATTCATCGGGTTTTGTAATACTTAAAGCTTCAAAACCTGCACCGTTCCAGACCATGTAAAGCATGGCACCAATACAAAGGAAAATAATAAATTGAACAAACACTACCAGACCGCTTCCGATCATTGCCTTTTTGGAATCCGCAGTACTTTTACAGCTAAGTATCCGTTGTACGATCAATTGATCCGTACCGTGACTGGCCATAGACAGCATGGCACCTCCAATGATACCACCCCATAATGTATAGCCTTTTGCGCCGCTAAAATTGACCAACAGGAGTTTCCCTTTTTCTGCCAGATCGATGATGGATGCCCCTGCATCCGGAAGCATTTTCATCCCTATTACTAAAGCACAAACGGCGGCACCCATATAGATGATCCATTGGGCAAAATCCATCCATACAACGCCTTTAATACCGCCCATGAGGGTATAAGCCACCGTAACGGTCCCCAGTATCAACAGAGAATAAAAATAAGGCATTCCGGTGATCATAGATAAAGGAATAGCTACGGCAAAAAGGCGAACCCCGTCTGCAAGAAGTCGTGTGGCCATAAAGGTAATGGACATAATCCTTTGCATGGTTACACCACCTTTTTCAGTGATCGCCTGATAAACTGAAATGAAGTTGCCTTTTGCATACATGGGAATAAATATCCCTGCAACCAGAATACGACCTATGATATAACCAATACATACTTGTAAAAAAGTAAAATTTCCAAGATAAGCTAATCCGGGAATAGATAAAAATGTCAGTACAGATGTTTCTGCGGCCACAATGGAGATCATGACAGCCCACCAGGGAAGCTTATTTCCTGCTGAAAAATAATCTTTCATATTCTTTACACTTCTTCCCAGCAATGAGCCGGCAGCAAACACACCGACCATAAACGCAGCAATAATGGCAATATCTACCCAATGCATTATAATCCCTTTTCTGTTTAGTCAATTAATAAAAACCCGTCCGTCAGTTGACGGACGGGCAAATATACAACAAAGAATTGTGTTTAAAAATTAAAAGTTGAATCCTGTTTCAACACTCATGATCGTTACATTTTCAGTTTTAGGATCAATTACAGCATCACCATTCATATCACGATAGGTCAACATGTAATTATAAACTATGCTTACACCGCCACCAAGATCCATTCCGAGAGTTGCACCCATTACAGTACGTTCTGAGGGATGTTTAAAATCCCAGGGATTGGGGTCATTGTTACGATGGTAATAAGCCGTAATTTCTGATACAAGAGGAATTGTTCCTTTAGGAACTGTGGCTTCGATCTGGAATGTCTGTAAAACATCACCCAGTCCGGATATCATATTCATGTAATTACAATCCAATGTAAAGAAGTTGGCAATATTAATCCCAATAGAACCATAAAACCCCTGAGACTCAGGTAGATTTATTGCAAGCAATTGATCATATTTTGTTTTTGCAATGAAGTTCTGATTTTCATCCTGGACAAAATAAACGCGATTCAAATCATAATTTCTATCAAAGAAACCGTATTGGAAATTTTCTTGTGCCCAACGATATTCTATTTTAGCAGTCAGGAAATTACTTACGGTGACCCCAATACCTACAGGCGATGTACCAATAAAGACATCATCAGCAGTAAGATCCATTACAGAAGTATTTCCATCAAGATAACCTAAAACTGCACCAACCGAATAGATCTCCATAGAAAATCCACTACTGCGAATTATCGGAATAGTAATATCAGCAGATGCCGAGAATACTGCAGGATGCTGGGTCATAAGGGTATCAATGGTTGGGATATAGATAGTTTCAATGCTGTCTATACTTTCATAACCATCAAAGGTTGGGAACATCGGATTAATATAGGTATCAATGATTTCTGTCGTTAATCCGGGTACAGGTGTATACTCCCAAAGATTATTACCATCATCATCAACGTCAGCAGCATCAGCTACACCATCACCATCAGTATCAACGTGAAAGTTCTCATTCAGAGGGAACATATCCATCAAGTCGGCATATCCATCGCCATCAATGTCATCTTCAAATGCATTGAAAGGATTTAGATCTGCAACTGCACTTAAACCAACTTCGAGAAAACCTCCGACAGCAAAACGAGCACCCAAAAGTCCGGGTGTGGCACTTATACCTGCTATTTCAGTCCAATCTGCAATAAAGCCATAGAAACTCAAGGCTATTCCTCTTTCTTCTTTGTTCTTATTGCTAATACCGAACTCAGTACCAAAACGTTTTTTAACCGGATATTCCAGCATATTAGTATAACGGTCGATCGAGATACCATTTACAAAAGTAACTTCATCCAAACCGCCGAGCCGTATATAAAACGGATCGAATTTTGTTGCCCAACTTAAGTAATACAACATATTCAGATAGTCTTCGAACTCATCCCAATTATGTGTACTTATCTTGCCTTCAGCATTGATATACACAGCGAGGTCTAAACCCATGCTTAATTTACCAATGGTAAAGGTCGGACGAAATGCGATTTGGTTGTAGAGTTGCCCATCAATTGTGACAGCACCTACTCCAAAGCCTGTTTCAAACATTGAGGCCAATCCAGTGTCTTCTCCATCTTCTGCTTGTAAGGCAAAGGGAATCATAATAATCAGTAACATGATTATTAGCGAACATATCTTTTTCATACCGCTTACTCCTTCGTTTATTATTTATATCTAAGATAATATAAATGACTTTTTGTAAAAATCTAATATTTTTCTTCTATCAACTAACTTTTAATTTACCATGAATTCCAAATTTATCGTCCATAAATACAGCAATATGGATAATCTCAGGAATTTTAGTAAATTATTCTACCGACTGATTTATTGTCAAATTATGTGTTATAAATTGCTTTTATATTGAAAAAATGTATTGAAAAACTTACATTTGCTTATTGAAGAGTAAGCATTGATCTATTGAGGAACACAATGAAATTAAAAGTACATGAATTCGATCTGCCATTAAAATATAAATTCGGCATATCAAGAGAAACCAGAACTGTTCAGAAAACCGCTATCGTGGAAGTAATGGATGGAGATATTTCGGGATACGGTGAATGTGTTGCTAATCACAAATATTATAAGTTTACCATTGAGATGATTCGAGAAGACATTGCAAATATTTCCAATATCCTTTCCAAAATTGATGTTTTAGATGTTACACCGGATAAAATATGGTCAATGCTGAACGATGAATTAAAACACAATCCCTTTGCACAATGCGCATTGGATATGGCTCTATATGATCTTTGGGGCAAAAAACAGGGAAAAAGAACTTATGAGCTCTGGAACCTTGATCCTGGGAAAAACCCTGTCACTGATTATACTATCGGAATTGATGAAACCGATATAATGATAAAAAAGATGAAAGAATTTGACGATTGGCCGGTTTTTAAGATCAAGCTTGGAACAAACCGGGATATGGAAATCATGCGAAAGCTACGCACAAATACATCCGCTGTTCTTCGTATTGATGCAAACTGTGCCTGGACAGCCAAGCAAACCATTGACTATTCTCATAAATTGAAAGATATGGGTGTAGAATTCATTGAGCAACCCATGACGGCAGATGCTTCCCCTGAAGACATGAAGAAAGTCTTTTTAAACTCAGTCCTCCCTGTGATCGCAGATGAAAGTTGTATCTCTGAAGAAGATGTCGATAAATGTGCAGGATATTTCCATGGCGTAAATATTAAAGTTGTCAAATGCGGCGGTCTCACACCGGCACGCCGAATGATAGATCGTGCCCGTGAACTGGGTATGAATGTCATGGTCGGTTGTATGACTGAATCTACTGTCGGTGTTTCGGGAATTGCTCAATTATTACCCTTACTTGATTACGTTGATATGGATGGCCCTCTTTTGCTTGCAAAGGATATTGCGACAGGTATCAGTGTGGATAAAGGAGTAGTCCATTATTCCGATAAGCTTGGTAATGGTGTAACACTTACCGGATTTCAATCCTAAAAAGGAAAGATCATGAATAAAATACCCGAATCTGCAGAATTATTATCCTGGAAGATCCATATGGCGCGCCGTAATCCCAGTCGTGCTATTGCGGTAGCTATTTTAATACTTATCTGCTCATATTTCATTTTTTACACAATGGAAGACTTCTTTTTTACTTTTATTGCCACCTTTGTGCTTATCATCATGGTTCTACCCTATTACCTGCCTACAACTTATATGCTGACAGAAAAAGGTGTAAGGCGAAAAATGCTTTTTTCAAATCAAAGTCGTGCATGGAGTGAATTCAATCGATATGATTCAAATAAAAATACCATCAAATTATACACGATGAAACAAAGCTCGCGTTTAGACAATTATCGTTCGTTTTTACTCATTTGCAATAAGAATAAAGAACAAGTGATTGAGATAATTGAAAAAAAACTCCCTTATATTGAAAATCCCGATGAAAAGTAAGTCATAATTACTTCTATTATTTATTTTAGCAATAAGTTTAGATTGGAGTTTCTGGCATTTTTGCTTATATTTTTTCCGTTGTAGTAAATTAAATAGAAGTCATTATAATAGATATTGGTTTTTACTATACCGATAACGGGGTGTAAACAGGATTGGAAGATAAAGTATTCGAACAAGAAATGATCGATAAGATCGCAGGTAAGATCGTCAGTAGACGATTATCTGTTCCTGCCGTTCTTTTTATGGAGGTTTTAAAACCTCTTAATTTTATTGGTGCTCAAACCTTGAACTTTTTTGGACCAATAATTGAATCACTGATGAAACCGGAAAATCGTTATTATGATTTTACCGAATTTCTTGAGAAAAGAGAAAATATCGAACGTATTTTGCAGCGGATAGAAGAACTTGAAAATGAGCTGCCTCCTAAACCGAAAAAAAGAAAACGAAGAAAAGATAGAAAAAGTAAACAACATACATTGCAATTGGAGGATTAAATGATCGCAAAACGTACTGTATGTATGCTGATCCTTCTTTTAGGACTGTTCAGTTTTGCATTTGCCGATCTGGCAATTTCTGCAGAAGCTGAAAGTTCTGAGCCTGATGGCAATAAAGTGAATATTGTTATCACGCCAATTGAAGCATCAAGCATTTACATTGTGCAAACAAGCTTTGAATCAGGAGAATGGATTACTCTTAGGGAAACCTGTGATCTTGTATTTAGTACAAATATCAAAAATGATATTTCTACGCAATTTAAAGTGATCGCATTGGATGAAAATCGCACCGTTGTGGGTGAAGCAATCTCCGAAAAAATAACGACAAGAGCAAAATGGTTCAATACTAACCGTTTGAACCGTTTTATTGCCTTGATAATTATCTGTGGAGTTATTCTTTACTTTATCGGTCGCGCCAGAAAGAACAAAAAGATATACCTTCGTCCTGTCGCCGGTTTACAAGCTTTTGAAGAAGCTGTTGGCCGCGCAACCGAAATGGGACGCTCTGTTCTTTTCGTTCCCGGTATTATGGACCTTGACCAGGTTGAGACCATTTCCGGTCTGATCATCTTGGGTCATGTTGCCAAAATGACGGCTCGTTACGAAGCGGACCTGAATGTTCCGGTTTCTCGTTCACTCGTCATGGAAGCCGGTCGTGAGACGGTTCAGGCCTCCTACATATCAGAAGGACGCCCCGATCTTTTCTCATCAGATATGGTTCATTATTACACCGACGACCAATTCGCATTTGCGGCAGCCGTTGACGGTGTGATGTTACGTGAAAAACCCGCTGCAGTCTTTCTGCAAGGTAAGTTTTTCGCAGAATCACTGATCATGGCTGAGACCGGTAACTCGATCGGCGCTATTCAGATCGCCGGTACAGGTTCACCTTCTCAGATCCCTTTCTTTGTTACTGCCTGTGATTACACACTGATCGGTGAGGAATTCTTTGCGGCATCCGCTTATCTTGGTGACGATCCGAAACTTCTTGGTTCCATCAAAGGGCAGGACATTGTAAAGGCTATATTAATGGCTTGTTTTGGATTAGGTGTGCTCTTTGAGACATTTAATCTGCATTTCTTTAAAAACCTGTTCGCAGGATCATAAATAAGAGGTAAACATATATGTTTTGGAAAAGAACAATTCCATCTATCATTGTTGCCGCAGTGGGTATTATTATGCTCCTGTCCTGGTTCATCCCCCACGCTCCTTTCGATGAACTGGAAATCCATGCGACGCAGTGGTACGATATTATTGCAAGTTTTGCGATGATCCTTGGTGGTTTGAATTTATTGAAGCTTCAAGGTCGCAAAGTTGTCAAACGCCAGAAAGGCTGGGCCTACAGTTTAGCTGCAGTACTGGCATTTTTCATGACCCTGACTTTTGGCTTTATGGTTAAAGGTGGATTTTATCCTAACTTGGAATCACCCGGTGATAATCCTGAAGCTGTCTATGCCTATATTGCAGAAGCTACCAACAGCGATCTTGAAAACACTCGCTCTTTATACAGCGACCCAGGTGAGGATGGTGAACAGATCATTCTTTATAAGGCTATTGTTTCAAAGAGAACTGCTAAAAAAGCAATCGATGAACTTGAAGCTTTGGGTGCTACGGCTAGCTTAGGTGAATTACAATGGGGATCTCATGTTCAGGGACAGAAGACCTATTATCGTTGGGTATTCTATTCATTCTTTACTCCCCTGTCAGCAACCATGTTCGCTTTATTGGCATTCTTTGTTGCATCAGCATCCTACCGGGCATTCAAGATACGTAATGCGGAGGCAACCGTTCTCCTTGTATCAGGTATCCTGATCATGCTTGGCCGTGTTCCTCTTGGCGCATATTTAACCGCTTGGACGCAGAAAATATCATGGCTATCGTGGTTACATTTGCCAACGATCCAGGAATGGCTCTATCAATATCCTAATGCTGCAGGTTCTCGTGCCATTATGATCGGTATCGGACTTGGTATCGTCGGTACTTCTCTGCGTATTATTCTGGGTATTGAAAAATCATTTATGGGAGGAGACTAAAATGGCTAAAGTAAGTTTTTTAGAAAAATTAGATAGTCTCGATCGCCGGATCATCTTCCTTATTATTGCTCTGGTCGTTTTTATTCCTCTCCTGGTTCCTCTGGGTCTTCCCGTTGAAACCACACAATTAACAGAAGATGCTTTTTATGCACTTGATGAACTGCCTCAGGACGCAAAAATATTGCTATCCTTCGAGTATGGTCCATCAACTAAACCTGAGATACATCCTATGGCTATCTCTGTGCTTCGTCATTTATTTTCTAAAGGGAATAAGGTCATTATCATGTGCCTATGGCCTGACGGACTTTTTATGGCTAATGAAGCACTTGATCTGGTAGCCCGCCAGGAATTTAATCTTGAATACGGTGTTGATTATGTCAATCTCGGTTATCGACCGGGAAATGAGGCTATTATCAAAGGTATCACAAAAAGTTTTGCAGCAAACTTCTCGATCGATTCAAAAGGAACTTCCATTTCACAGATCCCGATCATGCATGACATTCAAACTGCTCGTGATGTTGATTTCATTTTTTCATTGTCTGCCGGATATCCGGGAGCAATTGAATGGGTACTCTATGCAGGTGATCCTCTTCAAATTCCTATCTCCAGTGGAAACACTTCCATTCAGGTCAATCAGTTGTTGCCCTATGTGAAGTCAGGTCAGATGAAAGGTATCATCGCCGGTATGCCGGGTGCTGCCGAATACGAAACCATGGTCATTCGCAAGATCGAGAAAAACATTGGTGTTATAACCGATGATGCTCGCAAATTATTACCTAATTTTAAAGAAAGAAGAAATGCAACGAAATTTATGGATGCGCAGTCAATTGCTCACCTTATGATCGTTCTTTTCATTGTTCTTGGTAATGTTTCATTTTTTGTTAAACGCCGTAAACAAAAAAAATATTAGGAGGTAACCCATGTATATAGGAATTTTAGGTGCATGGATCGCCGTCTTCTTGACACTATCCATCTTGAGTTATCTCTATGAAGACAATGTCTTCTATAAATTGGCAGAACATATCTTTGTTGGTGTTTCTGCTGCTCACTGGGCATCCATTGCGTTCTGGAATCAAGTTCAACCCAACCTTTTTGGCCGACTTTGGCCACAGGCTGAAGTTGCTGCTCTTGATGGTTTTCAGAAGTTCTGGTATGGTATTTATCACGGATTACATGTAATTTTTGGTAAGATATTCCCCGAAGCAACGATCAATGGTGTCCTATACCGTGGTATTGGTGACCAACCACAGAACTTAACTTATCTTATTGCTTTTGTTCTTGGTGTCTTCATGCTTTTCCGTTTGATCCCCAAGATCGGATGGCTCAGCAGATGGTCACTTGCTTATGTTATTGGTATGGCAGCCGGACTTCGTTTGTATGGTTATATGAGTTCTGATGTTATCGGTCAGATCCACGCTACCATGCTTCCGCTATGGACGGGTAATTTGGGCGACAGTATTAATAACATCATTCTGATAGTGGGTGTATTGACCGGGTTGTTCTACTTCTTCTTCTCTGTAGAACATAAAGGTGCACTCAAAGTCGTTTCCAGGATCGGTATTTACTTCCTCATGATCTACTTCGGTGCATCATTTGGGTTTGCCGTTATGGGTCGTATTTCATTGTTAATCGGTCGTTTCAACGACCTGATCCTTTACTCAGGTAAACAATACGGATTTGCGACACCCATTATACTTGCCATCATGATCGTCGTACTTATCTTGACTACCCGAAAGGAAAAGTCTGAAGAAGTATAATGCTTTTTATGATATATATTAAACGCCCCGATTTTTCGGGGCGTTTTAATATTGAAAACATTTTGAAAATATTTTCTCTTATCGTAAAATTCAGCTCAAGATATAAATGGAATAATTATGAAAATGATCAGCTTTAATATTCGTACTTCTTCCCGAAATACATTTTTGGACATAACTAACGATC
The DNA here is from genome assembly GCA_034660515.1 of Fidelibacterota bacterium. GTDB lineage: Bacteria > Fidelibacterota > Fidelibacteria > Fidelibacterales > Fidelibacteraceae > M50B103. The sequence goes on along the minus strand of JAYEJI010000005.1, from coordinate 8,467 downwards.
TACAGAATATATTAAGCGAGATGGGCTGTAAGAGCGGAATTATGACCGTTTTCACCCCCCATACGACTGCAGGTATCACCATTAATGAGAATGCCGATCCTGATGTACAGCATGATCTGAAATATAAATTAAACGAGATGATCCCTAAAGATGAAGCACCTTACCGTCATGCTGAGGGTAACAGTGACAGTCATTTGAAATCATCCCTGTTCTCCCCTTCTCTAAATCTTATTTATGAAAACGGGGAATTAGTGTTGGGTATATGGCAAGCTGTCTATTTTTCTGAATTTGATGGGCCCCGCACCCGGACAGTTCATGTAAAAATAATTGAAGATAATAATTCATAAAGAGGATATTATGAAACGAATTCTATTACTATTGATCATACTAAGCATGTTTTGTCTGCCTCTTTTTGCAGAAGATACCGAAGATTCCCCTTGGAATATCTATGCTGAAATTGATATGTATATGGCTTATAAAATGGGAATTAAATACGAAATAAATGATCGTTTTGATTTCGTCTCAAGTTTTGGTATAAACCTTATCGAAAATACTCAGTACGCATACAGCATGTATGCATCCTATCATACCATGTCAAATTATGATAAACTTAAGGTTTCGGTGAATTTTGGTATAATTCAGGGGGTTTTTGACAATACAACAACTGAATATGATCATTATATATATATCAACCCGGGGGTAACCATGCATATTTCCTACCCTATAGGAAATAGAGTTCGTATAGGTGCACAAGGCGGGATGGTCATTATGATCGGTTTCGATCAAAATACATGGGGAAGCAGTCTTGAACCTTACGTGGGCTTAACCTTTGTATTTGCTGAAAAGTAATATTCAGGAACAATTTTCAGTACTAAATGCTATATCATAAACCTTGAAAATCATAGTATTTTTGAATAGATTCGATAAAATGATAAGGAAGCTAATGAAACGAATAATAATATTTTTACTTTTTGGCTCAATTCTTTTTGCCCAAACCTTTGCCCCTAATATCAGTATTGAAGGAAACAACCTGAATGCTCAGGAAAAACGAATTATCAGTGAGTTAAAGAACACAATCGGACAATATATCTCTTCAAATAGTTTCAGTAATGAACAATATGAGCTTTATGTCCCTTTCAGGATCACTATTTTTGTCACTCAGATAACTCAAAGCGGATCAAAGATGAGTATATCGGCCAATGCTTTCTTTTCAAATGAGTATGATCAGCGTTATATCGATAATGCCTGGGTCTTTGAATTCTCCGAAGGAGAAGCTTTATACAGGGAAATGATGTATAACCCGCTTCGGGACATAATCGATTATTACGGATACCTTATCATGGCGACTGAGATGGACGGGATTGAGGATATGGGAGGCAACTCTTTATTTAATCTTGCAAATGAGGTCTATTCCAAAGGAAGTTCCTCACGCTGGGCTAACGGATGGAATTCCAGGAAAGAGGATTTTGATAAATTAACCGGTGATTTCCGTTTAAGAAAAGCTCGATATCTCTATAATCAGGCATTCTGGGCTATAAATGACGAACAAGGTACAAAAGCCTGGTATTTTCTTGAAGATGCGCTTAATTATCTTAATTCATCGTATAATCTTGATTCTCAAAACAAGTTCTTGAATTTTTTCGTTGATAAACATTATAAAGATAGTGATTATTTTGTACAGGTTTATCAGGATACGGCTTTATTGCCGCTATTCAGACAATTATCGCCAGGGAATCAGGATTTCTTTAATTCCGTTTCAAAACCTTTCAACGAAGAATCCGAGTAATCTCTTCAGTAGATATTTTGCCTTCTCTTAGTACTTTCATCGTATCATTTTCAGTGATCATGACCACGGTACTAGCAAAAACATTATTTTGCATTTCAAAATCCCGATCAGAGATCATCAGATCAATATATTTCCCGAATTGATCATTTATACTTTCAATATCGTTAAGAACAGGTTGACCCGATAAGTTTACTGATGTAGTAATAATGGGACCGGAAAATTCACTTGATATATTTCTGCAAAAGTCATGATCGGGTATTCGAAAACCAAGATAACCTTGAACACTGAATAGTTTATCGGGCAGAGAATTATCTTTTGCCGGCAAAACCAATGTTAAAGCTCCCGGAAGAAAAGCATTGATCAATTTTTGAGTTTTATCAAATATTTCGGCGAATCCGCTTAGCATTTCAGTATCTCTGACAAGCATACTGATCGGCATATGTTCGGAACGCTGTTTAAGCTCATAAAGTCTTTCCACCACCTTTTCAGAGCGCGCATCACCCCCAAAACCATATAAAGTATCTGTAGGATAGATAAAAATATCCTCATTCTTCAAGGAACTTAAAACTTCTTTAATTGCATTAGGATTTTTACAGTCAATGATCATGGGGCTTTCACCTCATGATATAATTGACCACAGGCTGCACTGATCCCTCTTCCGCCGCTGTACCTTAAGGTCACAGCAAAGGGCACATTATCAAGATAAGAAAGGAAATGGTGAATATCTTTTTCGTCCGGGCGTTTAAATCTATCGTCAGTTTCGTTGTAGGGAATTACATTCAACTTACATGGTATCGTACTCAGTTTGTCTATCAAAGCATGTGCATCTCTGCTTGAATCATTTACTCCTTTAAGCAGAACATACTCGAATGTCAGTAATTTATTTGTCACAATCGTATAGTATTTCGCAGCTGAAAGAAGATCATCCAGGGGATATCGACGATTTATCGGCATTAATTCGTTGCGCTTTGTGTTATTTGCAAAATTTAAGGAAATAGCCAACTTAAATTGATAGGGCAAATGAGCGAATTCCCGAATTCTCGGAACAATCCCCGCAGTTGAGATTGTTATATGTCGGGCACCAATATTAAGTCCTTTTTCATGGTTCATGATCTTTGCCGCTTTGATCACTTCCGTAAAATTGTTAAAAGGTTCTCCCATACCCATAAAAACAATATTACTTATCTTCTTATCTGAAATTTTGCGTGCTTGCAATACTTGCTCCACAATCTCGCCAGCATAGAGCTTCCTTTTCAATCCCATATCGCCCGTTCTACAGAAAGTACAGGCCATTGCGCAACCGATCTCTGAGCTTACGCACAGAGTGTAATGATGACCGGACTGGAGTAATACCGTTTCGATCGCTTCACCGTCAAAACACCTGAAAAGATATTTTTCAGAACTGTCATTTTCTGAGATCTCATGCTTTTCAAGATCAAGTACGATCAGAGAACCTTCGTTATCAATGGTCTCCCGGATCGTTTTTGAAATATTGTGCATTTCGCTTGTACTATGCACTCCTTTTTGATATATCCATTCAAAGATCTGTCTGCCGACAAAAGGCTTCAGACTTTTACTTACCGCCCATTCCTGCAGTTCTTCATAATCGTAATTTTTTATTCCAATCGACATAAATGTAATCTTGACATTTAAATTAACACATACAAGACAAAAAATGAGTTCTAGGAGTTTAGGGGTTTAGAAGTTTAGGGTTTAAGATATTAAGCACAGAGCAATAGAAAAAAGAGATTGTACGAGGGTATAGAAAAGATATATGTAAATAGTTTTTTTCCTGCTTCTTACTCATCACGCGTAACAAATTGACAAGTAGTTGAAATTTACGATTTTATATCGTTTTTCTTGCATTTTACTGGCTAATCCGATATTTTTAAAAGTAATCTATTAAGGAGACCTTATGAATACCTCAGAATTGATTCAGAGTGTATCTGAAAAGTCTGAAATTTCCAAAACAGAAAGTAAGGATCTTTACGAAGCCCTTACCTCTATCATGGAATCCCATTTCACGAGCGAAACGGGAATTGTTATTCCTCAATTTGGTACTTTTAACATAAAAGAGAAAAACAGCAGGCAGTCTTTTAATCCAGCTTCCAGGGAATATGTTCTATTGCCAAAAAAGCTGTTATTAACGTTTGTCCCTGCTTCACAGTTAAAAGAAGACCTTAGATAAGGATCAGATCTATGTCCATAAAAATCACATTCCAGCAGTTACTTGATGAGTTTTCCGCAACAACGGGACGCACCAAAGCCTTTTCAAAAGACTTTATTAAAGATGTTTTCACAACAGTCCAGGAAGGTCTCAGAAAAGACGAAAATGTCAATATTAAGGGTTTGGGTATTTTCAAGTTACAGGAAGTAGCCGAGAGAAAAACAGTCAATCCCAAGACAGGCAAAGCCGCATTGATCGAGGCTCACAAAAAAGTTGTTTTTAAGCCGGAAAAAGCCCTTCGTGAAAAAGTCAACACGAAATACGCAAAATTAAAGACTAAAAAAGTAAAGAAAAAAGAAGCCCCAAAACCTGCTCCTACTCCGGCACCTGTTATCATAGAGAAACCAAAAGAAAAAGGACAGATGGTCTTTGGTGATCAGACACCACCCACACCTCCCGCTCCAAAGAAAACGCCTCCTCCTCCCGCTCCAAAAGATGATGATAAAAAGATCATGCCAACTTTTGTAATCGAAGAAAAAAAGAAAAGATCTGCATGGCGGTGGCTGTTACCGTTCATTCTAATTATCTTGATCTTTGTAGTACTTTATATTGTCCCGACTAAGTTTGATTCTATGGAAGATCTTGCTTTCTGGAAAAACTGGCATTGGGATAAAGATAGCATATCTGATCAACCTACTATTGTTGAAACAACAGTTGTGGATACCAAAATAAAGGCTGATGTACAAGTTGATGTACAGAAGATCGTAGAAATTGAAACTATTTTTGTAAAAGCACCTTTACCTGAAACAGCTCATATTGAAGAAAAACCTCAAATAGCAGACGAACCGCTTCTTGAGAAAAAAGAGCATGAGGAGAAACCAGAGCCTCCTGTTGAACTTGAAGATGAACAGACATTGATCCACATTATAAAACCCAATAATACTCTTTGGGGATTATCTAAACATTACTATTCCAGAACTTCTCTCTGGCCTAACATCTATAGAAAAAATGTAGAAACATTGCGAACTCCGGATCTACTGATCATTGGACGGGAGCTGTTGATACCCGAGCTTCAAGGTGATTCTTATGAATTGAGTAAGACCGATTCTGCCCGCATAGCGCAAGGATATTACCTGGCATATCGTGCATATAAAAAGTATGATGAAGAAAAGGCAGAAGGTTATTTAAAAGTAGCAAAAAAGTTCAGTACAACATTGGAATAAGTTAATATTTAAATGAAAAATAAAAAAACACTCTGTGTAAGCAGGGTGTTTTTTTTCGAGGTGAAAAGTTAGAAGTATGATATTTTTTCTTCTGATAAAACAAAAACCGACTTTCGTCGGTTTTGTCGGGATGAAAGGATTTGAACCTTCGGCCTCTTCGTCCCGAACGAAGCGCGCTACCGAGCTGCGCTACATCCCGTAATAAAATTTAATTTCAAAAGCCCGCAAATATAATAAATATAGCATTAAATAAACAAGTTGTTTTTTAATGGAAGGCTAGTTGATAACTTCTGATATAATATCCCATCCAAATCCCTTACCCTGTAAATATCGAATAGCTTTTGCTTTTTCTTCTTTTGTCTCAAAGGATGTATTGGATTTGAATTTCTTTTTAAAATGATATAGGCAGTTCTTAACTTGAGTTTTATGATCATAGTTCACTAGAATATTTTGGATCACCGAAGATGATATACCTCGCTGAAAAAGCTTTTCTCTAACTTTCATAGGTCCAAATTGTTTTTTTTGTATCAATTCCTGTGAATACAGTTCAGCAAAGCGTTCATCATTGAGATAATTCTTATCTTTAAGGTAATCTATAACTTCCGCTATAATTGCTTTCTCGTAGCCTTTTTGTAAAAGCTTGGTGCGGAGTTCACCTGAGCCATGTTCGCGCAATGAGAGCAATTCCAGGGCCTTTTCCCGCGTGAATGCTCTATCGGCTTCGGATTTTAACTTGATCAACTCTTCTTCGGTCAATTCTTTTCCTGAAGAAAGATCAAATTTAAATATCAGATCATCAGTAATACTGATGCGTTCATCATTGTCGAAAAAACAATTATAACGATTTGAATGGTTTTTCTGCTGTGTCAGGCGTAAAACGGCCGGCATAAGATCTATGCGCTTTCTTCGACCTGCTCTTCGATCGGTTTTTTCCCTATTCCCAGCGCGTCTTTGACTTCATTTGCGATCGTTGTCAGAACATCTTCATGTTCTTCAAGGAAAACTTTACTATTTTCTCTCCCCTGTCCGATCTTTTCTTTATTGTAACTATACCAGGAACCTGATTTTTCAATAATATTATAAACAACGGCGAGATCCAGTACATCTCCAATGTAGCTGATTCCCTTGCCATACATGATATCAAACTCAGTTTTTTTAAAGGGTGGAGCTACTTTATTTTTTACGACTTTTACGGTGGTGCGAGTTCCAATAAAATCATTACCGTCTTTAATGGCCGTAGAACGACGTATTTCCAAACGAACGCTGGTATAAAATTTTAGAGCACGTCCACCAGTGGTCGTTTCAGGATTACCGAATACAATACCGATCTTTTCCCTGATCTGATTGATAAAGACAACTGAAACATTAGATTTACTCACCAATCCCGTTAATTTGCGTAGTGCCTGGCTCATCAGTCGAGCTTGCAGTCCCATGTGACTGTCACCCATGTCACCTTCAATTTCTGCTCGTGGAACCAGTGCCGCTACCGAATCGATGACGATAATATCAATTGCATTACTGCGAACAAGTGTTTCGGTAATTTCCAGAGCCTGCTCACCACAATCCGGTTGTGAAACCAACAAAGCGTTTATATTTATACCAAGATTTTGTGCATAGGTAAGATCCAAAGCATGCTCAGCATCAATAAAAGCAGCATTGCCTCCTAATTTCTGTGCTTCAGCAATACAATGTAAGGCCAATGTCGTTTTCCCGGATGATTCCGGACCGTAAATTTCGGTAATTCTACCACGAGGAATACCACCGACACCCAAAGCTGCATCTAAGCTCAGAGAACCGGTTGAGATCGCATCTATTTTTAAAGGTTTTGAACCTTCACCCATATACATAACCGAACCTTTGCCAAATTGACGATCAATCTGTGCAATTGCTACTTCCAATGCCTTTAAGCGGTCATCTTTTGCCATAATTTTATCCTTTCATCGTAATAATATTATGTCTCAATTTTACACAATATATGCTTGAATTGAAATAAAAAAAGGAAGCTATTCATACATCCTTGAAATCTTTGATTTGTATCACAGTTCGTGATTAGAGTTTACTATTAAAGTAGAGCCACACCATGGTGTGGCTCTACTACTAGTCACTATTTAAGATTTGCTACTGCAAGAGATGCTGAACCGACCAGTCCGGCATCATTTCCCAACTCTGCTTTAACAAGCTTGACAACATTTGCAGGAATAGTATAAGCCAGTTTCATCATTTCTGTGCGTGCCGGACCAAGGATCAATTCACCGGCATTGGATATACCACCACCAATAATGATAGCTTGAGGATTAAGTGCATTAACCAGGGTAGCTAATACTGATCCCAATATTCTTCCTGTTTCTTCCAATACTCTGATTGATAAGGCATCGCCATCACCGGCTGCCATAGCTATAGCTTTTGGAGTTACTTTTCCGTCTTCAAGATATTTATCTATACTGGTTTCAACGCCTTTGTTCTTGGAGGTCATGAAACTTTCGATGATACCATCACGCCCTACATAGCGTTCCAGGCATCCTGCATTTCCACAAGGGCAATGTTTACCGTCGCGGGAAATAGATACATGGCCCAATTCACCGGCTGTGAATGATACACCGCGATAAAGTTCACCGTTCAAAATAATACCACCGCCAACACCGGTTCCCAGTGTCAATGCTATCACATGTTTCAAACCTTTACCTGCACCATAGTAAAATTCACCCAATGACATGGTATTCACATCATTATCGAGGAAAGCAGGTTTGCCTAAGATATCGGTCAAACCTTTTGCAATGTAGATGCCATTCAAATTCGGGATATTCACAACCACTTTCAGCTGTCCGGTTTCAGGGTTTAATAATCCCGGACAACCGACACCGATACCCATGATATCTTCTTGGGGTAATTTGGAATCATCCATAACCTTTTGTGTACATTCAGCGATGTGTTTTACGATCTCATCACCGCTTTTACCTGGATCGGTAACAAATGAATCTTTGATGACGATCTTACCTGTTTCATCAATGATCCCGACCTTGATACCGGTACCACCAAAATCAATACCTACATAATATTTCATTTAATATCCTTTATGTTTTATTATTTTTGCTCGTTAAACTGTAGTTTTATTACATTTCAATTATCACAAAAGAGTCAATAAGTTGAGTCGTTGAGCTGTTGAGTTGTCGAGGTGTCAAGTCGCTAAGCAAAAATTCATAAATCTTATTAGAATGCATAATTTTTCAATCATTTTCAATTAATATTTTCATTTTTTTCACTGTTTGTCATAATTTTTCAACATTAACAAAA
>JAYEJI010000004.1:0-6330 GCA_034660515.1 Fidelibacterota bacterium | reverse complement strand
CCCTCGCGAGTTTGGGGAAAAAGTACTCTAACGCCGCTACTGTCGGGATAGATGAATTTAAATCAATACTAAGGTAAGAGATTTTATCTGGAGAAGATGGTTCTTTATTTAGTGATTCCGGGATGTATCCTTGATGATACACAACATTCTCGAATTTAGATAAATTCTTCTTCACACGTTCCATTGAAATATTTGAGTAATGTCCTACAGATTGTTGTTCTGACTCTAAAAGATATTTAGATTTCATAGGTGCCCATGCGTCATATAGATGCATGTTAGCATGGCTGCCCAATCCACGTAATTCTCTTAGCACGAAATATGCTGTGAGACCATCACATACGCCACATTCAACCATTGGCAAATCTTTATCAGTGAATTCAACTGCATGCCGTACACAATACGAAACTATCCAGTGCCGCCACATTAAATCGTCTATATTGGATAAATTTACTCCACCGTCCCCTGAGAAATCAAAATGTTCTTTTACATCTCCAATCGTTTGTAAAAACGTTTCGTTGCCCACCCCACCATTCCATGGGAGTTCGTGGCAATTTTTCATCCCCCATCCATCAAAAGTGACACCATAATTTAATTGTTTGCCAATCCAGCTTCTAATATTCATTGGAATCGCATTTTTCAAACATTTTGGCACTGAAGATCGAAGCATATTAAACATAGTTTGTTTTCTTGACATATTTTCACATCTTATCTTTTCATAGTTTATAGATTTAACTGCTTTTTAAGCCTTCCCAATATATTCATTTTTGAGATACTGGTTCAAACCTTCTTTCCAGTAAGGTAATGAAATACCTAATCGTGTAGCCTTTTCATTTTTCAACGAAGAAAATAAAGGTCTTCTCATTGTACCAGTTTTACCTTTACGATCCACTGGCACCAATTCAATGTCGATGTCCAAAATTTCAAATATTTCCTTAGTGAATTCATACCACGTACAATATCCCTCATTGACTAAATGATATATACCCGGCTCTTTGGATGGATGAGCAATCAACCGCAAAACCGCCTTGCTTAGATCTCCTGCATAAGTTGGACTTACTGTTTGGTCATTACTGATCTCTATTTGCGCATTTTGTTTTGAATCTTTAATTCGATTATCTACAAAATTGCCACCTTTGGATGTGGCCCCTTGTATCCCATATAATCCACATGTCCTAATAATAATTGATTTATTATACGAAAGAGCACCATATTCGCCAGCCAATTTTGATAAACCATACATTTGAAGGGGACCTGGCATGTCTGATTCAATATACGGCCTTCGTTTCTCACCACTGAACACATAATCAGTACTAAAAGAAACGAACCAAGCGTCAAATTCATTTGATATTTCAGCCATTTTTTTTACTGCAATGCAATTTGATTGAAATGCTTTTACGGGTTCGATTTCGCATAATGGCACATTATGAAATGCAGCGGTATTAATAACAACTTCCGGCTTATATTGTACCATCGTATCCAAGAATGAATCGTCATTTAAAATATCAAGTTCTTGTTTGGAAGGGGCCACAACATCATGCCCTAAAGTGAGTACATCCTTTAACAATACACTTCCTAATTGTCCGGTCTTGCCAATAATTAAAATTTTCATTCGGTTTTCCACCCAGCATATTAAGTTGTCTACCTTGTTAAAGGATAGTTCTTATCTTTGTCAGAAATTATCTTTGTATCCAAATGCCATTCAATTCCAAATGCCGGATCATCCCATCGCACCCCTCGTGCATGTTCAAGAGAGTAAAATTCGGATATCTGATAAAATACCTCCGTGGCATCCTCCAGAGTCTGGAATCCATGCGCAAACCCTTCTGGGATATAGATCATCTTGGTGTTTTCAGCATTAAGTTCCTCTGCCAACCACTGGCAGTAAGTTGGTGATTCAGGGCGCAAGTCAATGATTACATCATAGATTGCCCCTCTGGTGCAGCGTACCAATTTTGCTTCAGCCATGGGCACAATTTGATAGTGCATGCCTCGCAAAGTTCCTTTATATTTGTTATGCGAAACGTTACATTGAACAATTCTGGGATTCATGCCGTGAGCCTCAAATTCATTCTGGCAAAAAGAACGTGCAAAGAAACCGCGTTCATCCTCCAAACGCTCTGGTTCAATAATACACGCACCCTTCAATTTAGTTTCGATAAACTTCATTCAAAAACCTCCATCTCAGGAATAGGAACCGCAAACTTTCCACCCCATTCACGAATAAAACTTAACTGTTCCATAATTTCATCCTTAATATTCCATGGAAGGATTAAGACATAATCAGGTTTATCTTCCTTGATCTTATCCGGATGCTTGATAGGAATATGAGTTCCAGGCAGATATTTATTTTGCTTGTGTGGGCTGCGATCCACTGTATAATCAAGAAAATCGGTTCGTATACCGCAATAATTGAGAAGTGTGTTACCCTTGGCAGGCGCGCCATATCCAACTATTTTTTTCCCTTCATTTTTCGCTTGAATTAAAAACTGAAGCAATTTTCTTTTTGTTGCCTCCACTTTCCTCCCAAAACCGTAATATGTTTTTAAATCAAATAAACCATAGGATTTCTCCTTCTCTAATAAATCCTCCACGTGATTCGTTACTTTTTTTGTTTTGTCATTTTTATACTTACCATAGATGCGCAATGACCCGCCATGAGTAGGAATTTCTTCAACGTCAAAAATAACAAGATTATGAGACGCGAATAATTTCTGCACAGCATGGAAAGAAAAATACGAAAAATGTTCATGGTATATGGTGTCAAACTGATACTCATCCATAAGCCTGAGCAAGTGGGGAAATTCCATCGTAATAACACCATCGGGTTTCAAGGCGATCTTCAAACCCTCCACAAAATCGTTTAAATTCGGATTATGTGCCAGAACATTATTGCCAATGATTAAATCAGCCAATTTACCATCTTCCCTCATTTTTTTAGCGTATGGCGTGTCAAAAAAAGCAACATCTGTAGGAATGCCAATCTTCTCTGCTGCCTCCGCAACATTTGCTGCCGGTTCTATCCCCAAAACCGGAATGTGATGTTGTTTGAAATATTGCAATAAGTAACCATCATTACTTGCAATTTCAACTACAAAAGAATCGTTGTTAAAACCAAATCGACTGACCATCATTTGAGTATAGTCTTCGCAATGCTGGAGCCAACTTTCCGAATATGAAGAAAAATAGGCGTATGTTAAAGAAAAAATATTTTTTGGAGTTTCAAATTCCTCTAACTGCACCAAAAAACATCTTTCACAGATATATACATCTAAAGGATAATAATGTTCCACTCGCTTTAAATCATCTTTCGAAAGAAAAGCATTTGAAAGAGGAGAATTACCAAGAGACAAAAAAGGCTCTCTTAATTCGTTATCACATGCTCTGCATTTATCCATAAGTTTCATACCTCGATTCAATATATTTATAAATATGATTTATTCTTTGATTAAATATTTCATCCCCTGTTAAACCATCAACCCTATACTCATCTATCGAGAATTTAACGGTCTGCTTGAAATCTAAAACTGGAAGCCACTTTAACGCATTAACCGCTTTTGAGATATCAAGATGTAAAAGATTAGCCTCGTGGTTATTGTCAGATCCATGCTCCACAATGTATTTACCACTGCCCCACTGTTTAACAGTTTCTTCAACAAGTTGTTTTACTGAAACCAGATTTTTTGATAAAGGCCCAAAATTCCAGGCACCGGAATATTTTTGTCCATCTGTATATAAAAGTGAACCAAGGGTTAGATAGCCGCTTAAAGGTTCTAATACATGTTGCCAGGGACGAACGGCTTCAGGACTCCTGATAACAATTGGTTTATCAGTTAGTAATGCTCGCATACAATCAGGGAAAATTCGATTGTCTGCCCAATCCCCGCCACCAATTACATTCCCTGCCCTCACAGATGCGATATTCGCTGTATTATCTTGATTGAAAAAAGAACGCATATATGAGGAAGTAATTATTTCAGATGCTCCTTTCGAGGCGCTGTAAGGATCTTTACCACCCATTGGATCTACTTCGCGATATCCATAAACCCATTCACGATTCTCATAACATTTATCGCTTGTTACATTAACTGCCACTTTTACAGATGGTGTATGTCTAACAGCCTCAAACAAGTTTACTGTGCCCATTACATTGGTGCTATAAGTGCAGAGAGGGTCTTTATATGAGTTCAAGACTAAGGTCTGGGCAGCCAGGTGAAATACTATTTCAGGCTTATATTTTGAAAAAACGTTTAATAATGTTTGGTAATCTCTAATATCTCCATCGATATGGGTTATTTTATCAGCCAAATTACAGATTACATAATTATCATTTTCTGTGTTCGGTTCAAGTGCGTAACCAATAACATTTGCACCAAGATTTAGCAACCATATCGCAAGCCATGAACCTTTAAAGCCAGTCTCTCCAGTAACTAATACTGTTTTCCCTTTATAGATACTATTAAAAATGGTGTTCATTACCAGATCTTCCAGAACGCTTTATTTTCATTCCACAATTTATTCAAATAATCCATATCCCTCAGTGTATCCATACATGCCCAGGATCCGGTGTGTTTATAAACCATAAGTTGCCCTTCACGTGCGATCTTTTCCAAAGGCTCGATTTCCAGATCACAATTATCATCAACTGAAAGATAATCAAATATACCTTTATTGAAAACGAAGAATCCGCCATTGATAAGCCCAGAACTGGTTTCAGGTTTTTCATTAAAATTCTCAACACGATTGCCATTAATTTTTAACTCGCCAAAACGAGAAGCAGGATTTATTCCCGTTACAGTCGCTAATTTTCCATGACTGTGATGAAAGGCTAAAAGAGCATTAATATCAATATCAGCTACGCCATCACCATAAGTCATCATAAATTCATCATCGGTAATATATTTTTCCACTTTTTTCAGACGTGCCCCTTTAAGTGCCTTTTCCCCTGTATCAGCCAGAGTAACCCGCCAACCATTTTCCTCATGACATTGGTAAATACAAATTTTTTCTGGGTGCCCAAGTTCAAGGGTTACATCGTTGTTCATTAGTTCATAATGATAAAAATACTCTTTGATCATTTCACCCTTATAACCCAAACTAAGGATGAAGTCTTTGTGACCGTATTGAGCATAGATCTTCATAATATGCCAGAGGATGGGGCGATTACCAATGTCTACCATTGGTTTGGGACGGAATTCAGTTTCCTCTCTAAGACGAGTACCAAGCCCTCCACAAAGAATAACTACCTTCATTTTACCACTTATGCCATGTATTTATTAAATATTTATATATGTTTCTCCTGCCATCACAACCACTCCGACCATGTCACATTCATCTGCATCATAATTCCTTTCAATTCCTCATAAATCTTCCTATCGAACTTCAACACTGCCATCCCATACACCGCCCCGCCCAGAACCACCGGAACCAGCGCCACCCACACACTGGACAGCGGCACAATCAATCGATACCCGCCTACAACCGCCCCCATCACTGCAGTGGCTTTAAATATATTTAGCAAACTGCTGCGCTCCACTCTAAGTGTGATCATCCGCGCCAGGACACGCCGCGCCAGGATAGCATGCAAGGACATCGTCGCCAGAGTTGCAACCGCTGCCCCCAAAATACCCATCACAGGAATTAACGCCGCATTCAGTGCAATATTAGCAGCAACTGCCACAACAGTAATCTTGAACAACTCCTTTACCTGGTCCATTGCAGTCAGGTATGTTGTGAAAAAATACTGGAAAATATTTACAATTTGTACAGTAAACAATGTCATGAGTGTAATATAACTCACAAAATCTGCGCCGTAGAAAAAATAAAGTAACTTATCGCCCAGCAAAGCCCCGCCCATGAACAATGGCAGCACCAGTATGAGTGAATAGGTGAATGCACGGGAGAGTGAGTCTTCAATAAGTCCGGTTTCGCCAATCTTATCCCACCGGCTGACCCTTGGCCGTAATGTTCCACGAAGTGCGGTTGTCGTAAATGCTGCAAGTGCTGTGAACTGGAATATGACCCGGTATACACCCACATCAGCATTATTCAAGAAATAACCGATCATCACCGAATCAGAATACACGAACACCAGACCCCCGCCTGAGATCAGAAACGACCAAAATGAGAATGAAGATAAGCTTTTCAGGTGCCTCCACCCAAAACGCACAAAACGCAGGTCAAAAAAACGCAACTGTACTATAGAGCTGACAAGCATCCCAAGAACAAAGCCGCCAGCCAGTCCCGCAACACCATAACCCAGAAAAACTGCGACAACCTGGATAAGAATACGTGAAATATTATTGATAAAACCTGCTGTTGCATTAATCCCCA
>JAYEJI010000003.1:0-6438 GCA_034660515.1 Fidelibacterota bacterium | reverse complement strand
TTTGGGGTGTGGGGTGTGAGGTTTGGGGTGTACGAGGGTACGAAGAAATAGAAGCAATTATGAGTTATGAGTAAAAAATATCTTATCCCTATCGATCTGTAATTTATATACTTGTTTCTTGGGTCTTGGGTCTTGTTTCTTGTTTCTTAAATCTTCTACTGACTTCTGCATACTGCCTACTGTTTACTCGTCACGCGTCACGAGTTACGAGTTACAAAAAAAAAGGCGATCTCTCGATCGCCCTCTTTATTTCTTGAATTTAATATTGTTTATCTAATTACAATGAACTTTAGATAAGTCGATTCACCGGTAGATAATAAGACATTTCCGGTAATTTCATCCAAAACATCTTCAGTGACCACTATTCTGGCAATGTAAACACCGCTTTTGATCAGCTGATTAGTGCTGGTTTTAAGATCCCATGATTCATCGCCTGTTGGAAATGAATGCGTGATCGTATTTATCTTATCGCCACGATCCGAATAAATGATAATATCACATTTTGGCGGTAAGCCATAGAAATTGATCTTGTTCTTATTTCCTGTACCTTCACCGTATTGAAGCGATCTCGCGCGACGGTTATAGGGATTGGGTACGATACGGATATTATCAAGAACGGAGCTTGCAGGTCTTTGTAAACTGGCCGATTCATTTGTCATCGTATGAAATTTAGAACTGGCAAGTTCTTTACCGGTACTTCCATCATCGTAACTTTCAATGTAATAATAATAGGAAAAGCCACGAACTGCGGAGCGATCTTCAAAATAATTTCCGACCGGCTCACCGGTGCTTCCACCGCATTCAAAGATCAAATGATAGGTTGAATCGGGTTCCTGTAACGCACGATATACCCTATATCCTGAGAAACTTGCATGGGCTTCAGAATTATCTGTCCATTCAAGGACAACACGGTCTCCACCCGGCAAGACAGAGAAACGTGAAGGAGGAGGTGGAGGTGCAGCAACCGTAAAACCGGCTCCATTGTTATAATTATCGATCGCGCGTTGAAAAGCCAGAAAAATACTGTCCTTACCGGTCATAACCCATGCCCGTTTATAAGCATCGATATCTGTGGTAACAGTACCGGAAGGCAATGGTAGATCACCACTTGCACCTGAGTATAATGAGTTAGCTGAGAAGTTGGCGCGCTTACACCAGTTCAAGCCAATTTCTTCACGGTGTTCCCAATCAAGGATGCCGACAGCTTCGGCGAGAACGATCTTAACAGATTCGCCAGGTGCAATGGTATAAGGGCCAAATCCCATACCTACACTTGCACCACCTGATCCACCTGCCGTCCATTTATCGGCAGGTTCGCCTGAAGCGATAACTTCTTCTGCATGTGAAGTGCCTCGTCCCTCACCTGCCGGAATATCAACAGCTGGAGCAACATTCGCAGGATTATCTTCCATGTGTATGTATCGTGTTGTCATCATGCTTGGGTCGAATTCCTGAGAATCATAACAAACGTTTGCATTTGAGCCTAGCCAGCGAAAAGTGCTGGGCTGATTCGGGTCATCAGAACTATCAGTGCTTGATTTATCGGCATGAATAACACCGCTACCAGAGAAGTGAGGACTGGCTAAATGGCCGTCGATCTTAAAATCCGGTGCGCCAAGGTTATCGTAAGGTGCCGTAAAGCGTTCACTGTGAGTACCATTCCATGACCATACTGCACGTAAGCCTTCATATCCGGGAAAATCATTGCTTGGATAAGACCAATCGTTCATCTGGTTTTCACCCCACTTTGCGGCACGAGTGATCAAACTCAGATCATAATCAGCAGCTTCATAGGAACATCCATAACGCCATGACCAGTAAAAATAAACATCGTTAAGTGTATTGGTATGCACCGAACCGTCAGGATCATAAATACCGGTATGTTCAAAAGTATATTCATAGATGAAATAGTTTTGATGATCCTCATGACTAAATGCATAGATATCACGCGTCACTGTTACTCCCATGGATGTATTGATCTTCGAATGAAGTAAACGATCTGCGACAAGTGTTGCATCCACTTCATCTACCTTATCGGTATAGATATGTCTTGCTGCAGGAACACCGTTCACCAGTACTTCAACCTGATCAAATTGACCGATCAGGTCGAACTCCTGATTCATCCATGAACTTACTTCATCAACTCTGCGTGGACCATTGATGATCACTTTGTGATCATAGGTGATACCATTGAGGGGATCCGTATAATTTTTTGCACCGATCCACAGGCCTTTCGCCGCTTGGACATCTTGAAAACCACGGAATTGAGGATAGGATAAACCATCCACCTGTGTATCTTTAGGACCTTCGGATTCAAGTTCGCTACCATGATCAAAAAACCAGTTTGAAAGTTCTGTGATCTGTAAATATTTCTTTTCACCTGCAAATGAGATGGCAATCATCAAAGCGAAGAGCAGGAAGTATATTTTTTTTATATTCATCGTATTGGTCCTTATTATTTATTAAGATCAAATGACAGGTTTATACCAAAAAATATATCTCTTGGGTTCAGGAAATTGAATGAAGAGAAGTTCGGCATATCGATATATGCCTTTGTATCAAGTACTTCCTGAACGCGTGCATTATCTTCAAGTACATAAACACCGTTATCAAAACGATAGTAATCTTTGTCAACAGCATTGTAGTAGATCACACCTGCTTCTCCAACTCCGGCATTTGCAATGTTCCAAACATGCTCCATTGGGACATATTCAATTC
Organism: Fidelibacterota bacterium; assembly: GCA_034660515.1. Classification (GTDB taxonomy): domain Bacteria; phylum Fidelibacterota; class Fidelibacteria; order Fidelibacterales; family Fidelibacteraceae; genus M50B103. The sequence goes on along the minus strand of JAYEJI010000003.1, from coordinate 3,720 downwards.
CAATATCACGGAATTCACCCGGTTTATCGCTACCGGCGATATTACCGTAATCGTCGATCTCATCAATGATCTCCTGTGGATAATGTAATGAGTAATAATAGCTGTCCCTATCCGTTGCACTGAATGCGGAACCGGTATATAAAGCTTTTCTATTGATCACATTGTAAATATCCAGAAAGAAAGAAACGGTAAAGCGGTCGAAATGGAAATTTTTATTGAATTTCATATCCGCGTAATATGAATCTTTCCAACGAATATTATTAATGATCTTAATTCCGTTCTCACGTTTCGAAGTGGGGTTCCAGGTTATCCAGTTACCCTGTGTCCATCCACCGATGACACTGCAATGCCAACCACCGAGAAGATGCATACCGCCAATTGATGGACCAAAGTCCTTGGGAGTATGGAAATCAAGATAGGCTTTGACGCGCGGAACCGGTAAGGCCTGACCATAACTGGGTTCTCCACGTTCGTATTCACGCTGGACCATCACATCTTGATAGTGTCTTTGTAAACCGAACTGACCCCATGATTGCACACGGTATTCAAGGTTGATATTACCGGTGAACCAATCACCGTAAACTTTCGAGAGTTCAAGTTCTGCACCGCGGATATCTTCGTAACTGTTTGCGGTCATTAAACCATAATCGGCAGCACCGTCTACACTTTGAAAATAGGTCCGGTCAGACTGATCTACGATATCCTTGTAATATCCTGAGATTCGCAATAGATAATCACCGAATAAAGCCTGATCAAAGCCGATCTCGTAAGATGTGGTATTGGCCAGAGGGACCGTTGGGTTACCCATTGTGATAACCCTACCGGTTGCATATCGCTGTACTCGATACATGCTTTCAGCAGCCGGCAACTGCACATATTGACCATAGTTGAAAAATAGTTTTGATGTTTCACTTATTGGATGTGAAATACCTATACGAGGACTGATATAAAATTGAGGTTTGATCGTAACCATATCTACATCTGCGCTTGGCGAGCCAAAGAATGCATCATATTCTGTGACATTATACCATTCACCGTTTGCATTAATGAATTGCCCGGTAACACCCAGGTTTGCAACCAAACCCTCAAATTCAAGTTTATCTTGCGCATAAAAGATGAAGCGATATGGATTTTGTTCATATTCAGTCCAATATTGGCCGCTAGGCAGGATCATCCATGATCCAAAGTTCATTTTCAGGTGATCATATTGAAACTCAATACCCACTTTGATCTGGTTGTTCTCATTGATCTGATTGCCATAATCGGCACGAAAACGGTAGGTTTGAATTGCACTCGAGTCGCGACCGGTTCCAAAAGCTCCACCCATCATCATACCATTGATACCGACCAAAGATAGATCTTCATGCCAGCCGAAGGGTGAATCGTCATAATAATAACCCGGAACAACTTCAACCATATTGGCTAGTGTTGTATCGCGATAAGGCATTGGACCTGTCTCATAACGCTTGGTCTGGATCTGTCCGATAATATCAAGCGTACTGCTATTGGTCAGTAGATTTGTGTATTTCAAAGAGTAGGTATTGTCATACTCGCTTGAGATCGAATAGTATGCATCAGAAAATACTCGTGTATCGAAGACATTCAGATCTGTAACGGCAGATGCGGGGCCATACATACTACTCATCATGCTGGCATAACCACTTCGTGAGCCCGAGGTACCGTTCTTATAATGCATCATTCCGATGAAAGATAATTTCTGGCTGGGGGTAAGATTTGATGTTACTTTCAGCATCCCCGTACGATCGGTAATACCGTCAGTACACATCGGGACGATGTACATATTCTTGTCTTCACGGTAGGAAGCAAAGAAACGAAGATCACCCAGTTTCTCTCCTATAAAGGGAACCGGGCCACCAAAACCGGCATCTATGTTATAATCCCAATTCTGGATCACACCGTAACGGCGGTGTTCATAAAGATACGCTCTTTGAGCGCCGGAAGCGGTTAGATCATCATTTGTATTGGTATTTGACAATAAAGATAAAGCTTTTGCATTCCAACCATTGAAGGACACATATTGTTCTTGTGTATAAGAAGGCCATGGTGAAGGATCATAAACACCATTTCCATTAATATCTTCGTAGTATTCTCCCATGTCCCATGAGCCATTTCTATTGGCATCTATATAATTATCACCATTTGTTCCGTTCCAGGCGACTTCATCATCCATATAGGGTTTTAACCAGAATGATTCGGGATCATAAGGTGATATATTAAATGATTTACTTGTAGGTGGAGAACCTTTAAGGTTCATGACAAATTCATATTTATCCTTATCACCCTCACGCATGACAACATTGACCACACCTGAGCGAACATTGTTATACTCAGCACCCATTCCTCCCGTCTGAACAGACAGGGCTTGAACAGCACTCAAGGGAACAACTGAAGTAGGTGCATTCGTACGGGCATCACGCTGGATCACACCATCAACCATGAATGAAACTTCATCAGAACCGGAACCACGGATCCCATATCCGGAAGTTACACCCACTTTTAGTGCAACAACTTCACCAATGGTCGTTGCGGGCAGAGCTTCGATCTCATCTTTTGAGATATTTGCCATTGACCCGGTAACATCAATTTCGACAACTTTTTGTTCAGCTTCAACAATGACACCCTCCAAGCCGATCACATCAGTCTGCATTTGATAATTCAGTCGCTTTGTAAGGTCTATTTTAACTTTCACATCTGTTATTGTAATAGATTCGTACCCAATATAATGTGCTAACACATTATATGTACCGGGAGGTACGTTCATTATTACATAATAACCTTCCGCATTGGTAGCGGCACCCATTGAGGTTCCTTCTACAAGTACGTTTGCACCGGCTAAGGCTTCGCCGGTCTTTTCATCTGTAATTGTACCCATGATCTTTCCGGTTACTCCCGCAAAAGCATAACCAATTACAAACAATAAACATAAAATCCGTTTCAGTTTGTTCATTACTTACCTCATTGTTTAGATGAGTTTATAGACTCTTTCTCTGGTATTTTATCCTGCTTATGTAATAAGCTTTTTAAAATAAAGGAAATGACAAACATATACAATTGATTTTCTATTTTTTTCGACAGAATTAAGGATATATTCATTATGAAGTTAAGATTCGATCTTTGCTCCCCGCTCACTCATTGAATTGCAAGTATTTAGACCTTGTCTTACAATATATTAATCGTTTTTAGAAAATTTTACATATAGAACATTTATCGTCAATCAAAAAAGAGGCGACCTCTCGATCGCCTCATTACTTATTACTTGATCTAAGTCTTAATCTCTATCTTGACCTTAATCTTAATCTTGATCTTGATCTTGATCTTGACCTTGACCTTGACCTTAACACTTACTTAAGGTATTTAACTTGTCTTTTGCCTTCTTCAATATCAACTTTCCTTAATAAAAGTCCGCCAATAAGGAAAAGAATCAAAATTGAGAGCACACCATAACGAATACCCATATTCTCTAGTTGCATACTTCCAATAGTGACATCTCTGGCATTTCGAGTGATAAGTGCGACAATTGCCATTAAACTGGGTCCAATAACCGCTGCAAATTTTCCAAGCAAATTGAAAAATCCATAAAATTCAGCCGATTTATTCGCGGGAATGATCCTGGAATATAAACTCCGGCTGATCGCCTGGATACCACCTTGAAATAGTCCGACAGCAACAGCCAGTGCATAAAAATGCCATACCTGGTTC
>JAYEJI010000002.1:0-6441 GCA_034660515.1 Fidelibacterota bacterium | reverse complement strand
TATTGCAAATTCAGGACATGATCCTATTTTGGATGTCGTTATTGAAGAGGCACCCGCTGGACTTGCGGGCTTACAATCTGGTGACCGCATTATCCAGATCAATGATACTGAGATCAACACCTGGGATAAAATGGCCGTGCATATTAGAGCTGCAGGCAATCAGGAGATCCAAATTACTTATGTGAGAGACCAAGAGGAATACACCGTACCGGTTACCCCACAATTGCAAAAAAGTATTCAAGATGGCAAGGTGGTGGAAATGGGGATCATTGGGGTTTCCCCTATTATCACCATGGAAAAGGCCGGCTTTTTTGGGGCGATCGGGCAAGGATTTAAAACTACCGCTTACTGGCTGAACATGACCTTTGTATCTTTGAAATTATTGGTCACCGGTCAAGAAAGTTTTAAAAATGTCGGTGGATTTATTTTTATCGGTCAACTCGCGGGTGAATCCGCCAAAGCCGGGATACTGCCATTTATCGGATTGATAGGAATATTGAGCGTCAATCTTGCTTTATTGAATATTTTGCCTATACCGGGCCTGGATGGCGGACATATTATTATTGCCATTGCAGAAGGCATTATGCGCCGGGAAATGAAACTCAAAACCAAAATGTTCATCCAGCAGATCGGCATGTTCCTTTTATTCGGATTACTTATACTTGCTGTAGTGAATGATGTATTAAGATTGTTTCAATAATTTTTCATTTACAATAAATTAATTTGCACGGAACAGGCATGCCTGTTCCGTACTGTTTACGAATATTCGAACGAAATCATTTTTTATTAATTTTTCATTGTTTGTTTGTACAATTTACACCCTCTTTCTTCGCATAATTTTATGCTTCGTTTATGCTTGTAAAATTCTATTGTAATTAGGTTTTATCTGCATTTTTCCTTTTTTGTGTTTGTTCTTTTTTGTACATTGGATTCAGAATTGAATAGTCAAATTTGGTAAAATCGTGTTTCGGCACGATCTGTATTAAGGAGAAAATATGGCAGTCATTAATCGTATACTGATACATGTTGACGATTGCAAAGGCTGTGGTCTTTGTGTTGATGCTTGTCCGGTAAATGTCATCGATTTTGCTGATCAGTTAAATTCGATGGGATACCGTCCTTCTCATTATAAAGGAGAAGGATGTACCGGGTGCGGAACCTGTTTTTATACTTGCCCTGAGCCACGGGCGATCACGGTGGTAAGAAATGTTGAAGGATTGGAAGAAGGACATTGTCCTCATTGCAATGCTACCGTAAAATTAATTCCCGGAAACCGGGATGCTGAAAAAACATTTTGTATTGAATGTTTACAACCCGTTAATCAATAGAATTTGAGGTATATATGTCAAAAGTTCTTATAAAGGGCAATGAAGCAGTCGTTCGCGGTGCTCTTCTTGCCGGATGTAAAAATTTCTTTGGTTATCCCATTACACCTGCCAGCGAGATCGCAGAAACAGCGGCGTACTATTTTCCTTTACTGGGTGGTACCTTTCTCCAGGCAGAGAGTGAGATTGGTGCCATTAATATGATCTATGGCGCAGCCAGTTCTCAATCTCGTTGTATGACCGCCAGCTCAAGTCCCGGTATGAGTTTGAAAATGGAAGGCATCTCCTATATAGCCGGTGCCGAATTACCCTGTGTGATCATTGATATTATGCGCGGTGGCCCCGGTTTGGGAAATATTGCTCCTGAACAAGCGGATTATAATCAGATCATCAAAGGTGGTGGTCATGGAAATTATAAACTGATCGTTGTCGCACCCAACTCTGCTCAGGAAATGTGTGATCTGACTATGTTGGCATTTGAATTGTCAGATAAGTACCGGAATCCTGCTGTGGTCCTGGCTGATGGTATTATTGGTCAGATGATGGAACCGGTTAACTTCCCTGAACCGGTACAAAGCATCCCCGACCGGCCTTGGGCATTAAAAGGCACGGCGGATTCACATAATCTTGTCTGTTCCATTCAGTTGGAACCGGATCGACTTGAAGCACACAATCAGGCTCTGCTAGACAAGTATAAAATGATCGCGGAGAATGAAATTCGTTACGAAGCCATTCATTGTGACGATGCAGAACATATCCTTATTGGATATGGCATTGTTTCTCGAATTCTTCATGGTGTGGTAGAACAGTTACGCTCAGAAGGTATTAAGGCCGGTTTATTTCGCCCTATTACCCTTTTCCCTTTCCCGACACCTCAATTTGAAGCTTTTGCAGAGGATAAGAATATAAAATCCTTATTCGTTTCTGAACTCAGTTCGGGACAAATGGTGGATGACGTACGTTTGGCAGTCAACGGTAGAAAACCCGTAAATCTTTACACGCGAATGGGTGGAAATGTCCCTACCGTGAAAGAGATCGTTGAAAAATTCAAAGAAAGTATATAGAGGCAAGGTATGAAAACAACCGTATTACAAAAACCTGCAAGCTTTTATGATGAATTTGTCCAAAAGGGCGGATCTCAGTTAGCTAATACACACTATTGTCCGGGATGTGGTCACGGCATATTACATAAATTGATCGCTGAAGCTCTTAGTGATTTTGGTATTCAGGATCGGGCTGTTCTGATCTCTCCGGTCGGCTGTTCTGTTTTTGCCTATTATTATTTCGATGTAGGGAATATTCAGGCCGCTCATGGTCGTGCACCTGCAGTCGCTACCGGCTATAAACGCTCAAATCCTGAATCTATCATCATTTCCTATCAGGGAGATGGTGACCTGGCTGCTATTGGAGCTAACAATATTCTGCAAGCAGCAAATCGTGGCGAGCAAATGACAGTTTTCTTCGTCAATAATGCCATCTACGGTATGACCGGCGGACAAATGGCGCCCACGACACTGATCGGACAAAAAAGTACAACAACTCCCCGTGGCCGAACTATGCAGAATGAAGGTTACCCTCTTCGCATGGCTGAGATCATTGCCACATTGGAAGCACCTGTCTACGTTGAACGCGTCATGATGACTGATCCAAAAAATATTGCCCGCACACGCAAAGCGGTTCGAAAAGCCTTAAAGATCCAAATGGATAAAAAAGGATTCTCTTTTGTTGAAGTGCTCTCCGGCTGTCCTACAGGTTTGAAAATGACCCCGATCGAAACTAAAAACTGGATCACGGATGTTCTCTCAAAATACTTTGAGCCGGGTGTAAAGAAAGATGAATCCGAAAATCGTGATCCTGTCATTATTATGAAACCCGATCCTCATTTTAAAGAATATCATGATCTGTTGGATATTAAAAGTCTCGCAGATAAAATCAAGGGTGTTAAACTTGATCCCGTGAAAGAAATGGTCGATGAGATCAAGATCGCCGGTTTTGGAGGACAGGGTGTACTAAGTTTAGGTTATGCGTTGGCAAATATCGCCATGGGGCATAATTACAAGGTAAGTTGGTTACCAAGTTATGGTCCTGAAATGCGAGGCGGTACAGCCAATTGCAGTGTTAAGGTTTCCGATAAACGCATTGGTTCACCCATGATTGATAATCCAACGGTACTGGTTGCTATGAACAAACCTTCCCTGCATAAGTTTGAGGATCTTGTTCAACCCGGAGGTGTCATTCTCTATGACAGCGGATTGATCGATAAAGCTCCTCAACGCGACGATGTTACCATCATGGGTATTCCCGCAACAGCTGAAGCAGATAAACTTGGCTCAACCAAAGCTGCAAATATGGTCATGTTAGGTGCTTATGCAAAAATACGTGGTTATCTCTCTAAGGACTATGTCCATCAGGCATTACCGCTGATCATCAAGAATAAAGCATTTCATAAATTGAATAAAGATGCCTTTCTCAAAGGAATGGATCTAGTCAAATAAATGTTTTTCAAATGAAGCTGCGCCCTGCTTACCGTCAGCTGACGGTGAACAGGGCGTTTGCTTATACAATGGATAATTGACCATCCTTCGCCAAGGCTTCGGACGGCAAGCAAAGGACAATCAAAGATTAAAGTAAAAAGAATAAAGTTGTTTTCTAAATTAACTTCTTACTGATTACTGCCTACTGCTTACTGTATATTCCAGAAGCCGCATCGCGACGACGCGTAAAGTGACCTTCCCCCATATATCAGACAGTTAGATCCTTTTCTTTATTCGCTATGAAATAGATAATATCTTGTGGGTTTTTGCTAATTCTTATATGTAATCTTGTGAAAAAGTGACGGAATATTGCCAATAATAATTCAATTATTCTGCCAATTAGACTAAATTTTTTAAGTTCTTATCTTTTTTTATTCACTAATTCTTTTGTATAAAAAATAACAGTTTCCAGCTCTAATTTCAGATCAATATTATTTACATAAGCATCATCAGGTACTGTTAGAGCAACAGTGGTAAAATTGAGAAATCCCCTTATGCCTGCTTTATATAATTCATCAAACATGGCTTGTGCGACATCATCGGGAACTGCAAGAATTGCATGTTTGATCGGGTTCTCTTTCAAATAGCTTGGAATGCTTGCGGGGGGATAAATGGGAATAAGGGGCTGACTGGATAAAAGCCCCACACCCGGATCAAAAGCCGCAACGATCTGAACACATCCTTCATGAAATCCCGGATAGCGCGTAAGTGCTTTACCCAAGTTTCCATATCCAATCAAGATAAAAGGATTAGCCCTATTCAATCCAAGGATATTCTTTAGTTCTTCCAACAGCTCTTTTACATTATAACCACCGCGCTTATTCCCACGGATACCAAAAAGAGAAAAATCCTTTCGGATCTGTGTGGCCGGGATACTAATATATGTCGCTATGGTTTCAGCATGTGTTCTTTCAATGCCATCTTTTTCAAAGCGCTGTAAAGCGGATTTGTATTGAGAAAGCCGAGTTACATGATTTTCAAAATTCATCAGTTTCTCCTTTAATAAGATAATCTATAACAGAAAATATTATAATACAACATTAGTGTGATTACTTTCACATAATTATGATATGTTATTTCCCTTATATGATTTTTTCTTTTATTGGTAATTATTTCTTGATAAATAATAATATTTACATCATATTTTATAGTTAATAATGTTTTATTCTACTGATAATGAGTATGTGCGAAAAATTTCTTAACAGATATTTTGTTTTCTGGCCTAAATGCATATTGTATTGAAAGGAGTTCCCTGATGAAAAAATGTATCATATTTCCAATTTTCATGATCCTGATCATAGCATTAGCAGGATGTTTTGATTCGCCTGATGACGAAGATTTTATTCTTGCTCTCAATAATAATGGTGCCGATGGCGATGCACTTCCCGAAGAACTTTATTATAATGAAAGTACTGTCTTTGATCTTCCGGGTGCTGGAAGTTTAACCCGCATAGGTTTTTCCTTTAACGGTTGGAACACGGAATCGGACGGTTCGGGCGTTGCTTATATTGCAGGTGCATCATTTATTATGCCGGGCGAAAATATCACGTTATATGCACAATGGGTATTTGCTCCCGCAACACTTGACTATACCGATCTGGTCACCGTAACCGGGGGAATTTATACCCATACGGACACAGTTAATTTTACGTCTAATTCATTTACTCATACGATCTCTTCATACAAAATTGGTAAATATGAAATTACCTATGAATTATGGTATGTTATTCGAAAGTGGGCTGAAGAGAACAGCTATTATTTTGAACATGATGGCGAAGAAGGCCATCCGGGAATTGGCGGAGTCTTTCCGGGAACAGATAAATATGAACCGGTGATGACTATCAGTTGGCGTGATGCGATCGTCTGGTGCAATGCCTACAGTGAACTCTCCGGGCTTACTCCGACTTATCTTGATGAAGATGAAAATGTGATCAAAGATTCCCGGGATGCGAATGCCGATGATTGTGATAATGCGGTTTGGAATCATTCTGCAAATGGTTATCGACTACCCTCTGAAGGAGAATGGCATTATGCGGCCAGCGCTCGGGGTGTTACTCCCTATTATTATGCTGCCGGGTGTACAGATACATATACCAACGAAACTGCCCTTGCCCAGGTAGCGTGGTACAGAACCAATGCGTATATTATTGGTATGGCTGATCCAAATTACGGGACACATAATGTCGGGACGAAGTTATCTAATTCTTTGGATCTTTATGATATGAGTGGCAACGCACCGGAACGATGCTGGGACTGGTATGCCGATTCGCCTACACAATCGCAAAATGATTATTACGGCCCCGTGGATGGAATACAACGTGTTATACGTGGTGGCGGCTGGCAAAGTTATCCTCAAAGTATTATCATCGGTGCACGGAGTAATTCATCTCCAGATATAGACGGTATTACTGGATTGCGGATTGCAAAAAACGCTGACTAGATAAAATATTTAATAAATACAATTTATTCGAACAGGGTCTATTATATTGATATGATAATACGGGTGTGTGGTTTGGGGTGTGTGGTTTGGGGTGTGTGGTTTGGGGTATGAGGTTTGGGGTATGAGGTATGAGGTATGAGGT
>JAYEJI010000001.1:0-6583 GCA_034660515.1 Fidelibacterota bacterium | reverse complement strand
TTGGCGTTCATTACGTGCCCGTTCATCTGCATCCATTTTATCGCAAAACTTTCGGCTGGAAAGAAGGGGATTTTCCTAATGCCGAATGGATTGGTGAAAGAACTCTTTCGTTACCGTTGTCGGCGGCTCTGACGGAAGAGGATGTTCAAGACGTTATCACAGCATTTCGAAAAGCAATTAAGAAATGACCCGTTTTGTCTTTGGACTCTTCTACCCAAATACTCCAAGATATTATTGCTCGCATGAATATGTTTGGAAAGACGAATAGATAGTTTGGTGCTATGCGGTTCGACATGGGGATGTCCTTATGTCTGTGTTAGAAATTATTTGTTTAACGGAAATTATTCTATGATGAATTTATACTCGTTATCAAAAAGATTAGCGTATTTTGGATATCATCAAACTAAAAACATCTTAAAACTCATTTCGGGATATCCACTGACAACACCGTCATTAGGTTCGGTTACACTGGATATTGATGACGTAGATATAGCTAAAAAACAGCTTAAGGAAAGAAAAAACTGGTTTGAGCGTAATACTGTAAAAGAATACGAAAGTGTTTTTGCAAAGTGGAACGGTTCGAAATACGCATTTGCATTCATGGGCGGGCGCGTAGCTTTAAGCGCCTGCATTTATGCATTGAATTTAAAATCTGGTGACGAAATAATATTGCCGGGATATACCTGCGTTGTGGTGCCGAATGCCTTTCATTTTGCGAGGATTAAAACAGTCTATAGTGATATTGAACTTGATGCCTATGGACTGGATGCTTCCTTAATTGAAGAAAAAATTACACCAAGGACAAAGGCGATATTATTACACCATCTTTATGGAATAGTTTGCAGGGACTACGAGCAAATCATCAAAATAGCAAAACGTCACAATTTATATGTAATAGAAGACTGCTCGCCAAGTACAGGCGCAGTTTTCAAAAATAAAAGGGTAGGAAATCTGGGTGATGTAGCTATTCACAGCAGTGAGCAATCCAAGGTCTTTACTACGATCCAGGGAGGAATGGCTGTAACGAATGATGATTTATTGGCAGAACGGCTTAAAGAGTATTATGACCAGGCCAGTTACCCTGATGCAGAGTTGATCGATAAACAACTTCACAGCGTTATGATTAACTATTATTCGTATAAAGATACGAAACGCTGGTGGAAAGGAGAACTGATTCACTTCCTGCATAGAAATAAAATTATAATCTCAACTACAGAGGAAGAAGAGCAGGGAATAAAACCCGACTATTATGGGAGAAAAATGCCCTCACCGATTGCTGCAATTGGGTTAAATCAGCTCAAAAAAATTGATTGTTATAATCAACAACGCAGAGAAACTGCCAGAAAATGGGATAAATGGTGCGAAATTAGTGGATATAAAAAACCCTTAATAATACCGAATTCTATTCCAGTTTATTTGCGTTATCCCGTCATGGTTGAACCAGAGAAAAAGAGCGATACTTCATGGGCATATAAGGAACTCGGCATAACATTGGGTGTATGGTTTGTGAGTAACATTCATCCGACAACTTGGCGGGTGGATGGGTGTCCCAATGCAGATAAGGCTGTGAAACAGTGTATTAATTTCCCAAGTTTGCTTGAATGATTATGAAGCGTATTTTATGCCTTTTATATGAAGTTCCAGACTTCCTTTGGGGATTTTTTGGAGAAACTATTAGAGGTAACGATTCTAAGATTGCGTCATTCTTAAGACGGAAAATGTATCGAACTGCATGTATGATCGATACGAACGTGTTTATAAAAAACAAAAGTAATTTTATTTCTGGTACTGGAAGCTGTCTTTATCATTCCTGCTATATTTTGAATAATAATGGTAAGTTTGTCATTGGCAGTAGTTCACATTTAGGTGCTTTCTGTTACGTAAATGTGTGCTACGGGAATGTGTACATAGGTGACTATGTTGCTATTGGTCCAGGGACAAAGATAATTGCCTATTCAAATCAATATCGGTTCGGGAAAAAAGTTACTGATGAAAAAATTACTAAAGATATTCTTATTAACAATAATGTTTTCGTCGGCTCGAATTGCGTAATTCTTCCAGGAACCATTATTCATCATAATGTTGTCATTGGCGCTGGTTCTTTAGTGAAAGGGGAGCTTGAAGAAAATTCCATATATGCGGGAATTCCATGTAAAAAGATAAAAAGCGGCTGGTATGAATAATTTCAATTTTTTAATTCATGATATTAACAAAAAAATTGCTCGATCACTGCCTTACAAGGGTCGTGTCATTGATCTCGGATGTGGCACAGCATCATACAAAGAAGATGTTCTCGAAGTTGCAAATGAATATATTGGTGTTGATTGGGAAAATAGCTCTCACGATCAAACAAATGTCGATATATTCGCTGATCTTACGAAGCGTTTGCCTTTCGATGATAATTTTGCGGATACTGTTGTCTCTTTCCAGGTTATGGAGCACTTACCAGAACCGGACTTTTTCCTTTCTGAATGTTATAGAATCCTTAAAAAAAATGGTAAGTTATTTATTACGGTACCCTTTATGTGGCATGTTCATGAAGCGCCTTATGACTATTATCGTTATACTCGTTATGGTCTAGAATATCTGCTAAAAAAAAACGACTTCGAAGATATCAAAGTCAAGGAAAACACAGGGTTTTGGCAGATGTGGATATTAAAATTCAATTATCATACAATTCGTTTTGCGCGTGGTCCCCTTAAATATATCTGGATCCCCATATGGTGGATTGGTCAGATGATAGCACCCGTCTTAGATAAATACGATAAAAATTTCGACGAGTGTGCAAGTTATACAGTTGTGGCGAGAAAGAAATGAGTTAGATATGGCCTAATACTAATGAGGCTTTGCTCTTGTTTTATTCAGGTCATTTCATATAATTTAAACAAAATTGACAAGATAGAAAAGTGGACGCGGATGTATATGGTAGTGGCGAGGAAGCCCTGAATGACCCTCAAACAACAAGCAATCTCAGGCGTTAAATGGAGCGGGGTTTCAATGGGTGTTATGACTTCGCTTCAGTTTGTCACCCTGGCTGTGCTGGCAAGGCTTCTTTCCCCTTCAGATTTTGGGCTGATGGGGATGATAATGGTGGTTATCGGTTTTGCCCAAGCCTTTGCTGATATGGGCTTGAGTAATGCAATTATCCACCGACAGGACGTAACAGAAAATATCTTGTCAAGCTTATTCTGGATTAATGTTGTAACTGGACTCATAATTTTTTTTTGTATTCTATTAGTCAGGCCGCTTGTCGTTATCTATTTTAAAGAAGACAATTTATCCAATTACTTAGTCCTTGCCGCTTTCATATTTTTGCTTACTCCAATTGGTCAAATATTTACTACACTTCTAAGAAAGGAATTAAAATTTAAGACTTTATCAAAAATAGAGATTACAGGTTCAGCTGTATATTCTGCATCTACAATAGGTTTGGCATTGGCAAAATTTGGGGTTTTGAGCTTAATCTTCGGTCAGCTTATTCGAAGTCTATCTACTGTTATTATTCTTTTTTTTATCTTTCGAAAAATTTGGCTGCCTAGATTTCATTTTAGCATTAAAGAAATTAAAAGTTATCTAAGCTTTGGTGCCTTTCAAATGGGTGAAAGAGTGGTTAATTATCTCAGCGCAAATATCGACTATATTATCATTGGTCGTTTTTTGGGACCTTCAGCGTTAGGATTTTATACTCTGGCATATAATTTGATGATATTCCCTTTAACAAAAATCAATCCTATTATTACGAAAGTAGCTTTTCCCGCCTTTTCAAAAGTTCAGAATGATAACGCTATATTGAGAAGAGGATATTGTAAGGCTATCAATTACATTTCCATACTATCTTTTCCCATGCTAGCTGGTATGCTTGTAGTTGCCCCGGAGTTTATCAGATCAGTGTATGGTGCAAAATGGGAACCATCTATAATAGTGCTCCAAATATTTTGTTTGGTTGGCGCTTTTAAATCCCTTGGGAACCCTATCGGCTCGATACTTTTGGCCAAAGGAAGGCCGGATATAGGCCTTTACTGGAATGTATTTGTGGTAATCGTAGTATCGTTTGCTGTAATTGGAGGAGCAAATTGGGGAATAAATGGGGTTGCCGCAGCAATACTTTTTACGCAGGCTCCCCTTTTCCTTATTATTCAGCCTATTGTTAATAGATTAATAGATCTCAAATTTAGCCAATATCTCAATGCAATAAAGCTACCTTTTGTCTGTTCGGTTATCATGCTCGTTTGGATAAGTTCATTAAGGATAATTATAAGTGACATTGATACGATAATGCTTCTTGTTATTAGTATTATATCTGGAGGAATTATTTATTTTATTACTTATTATATGAAAGATAAAACTATATTTGTTGAATTAAAGTCAATATTGAAGGGTAATTAATATGCCTGGTTTAGTAGGTTTTACTGATAAGCATCATAAATATAATATTGATATGTTACATAAAATGAGAATTCTTTTGAAACACTTTGACAATTATGTTGATGAAGAACTGTATTCTGATAAGAACATTTATGTATCACGTACACATTTGGGTGTAATAAATTTGGGTAATCAGCCATATGTTTTAGACAATCGGTATCTTTCATGGATGGAGGGTGAGTTTTATAATCAGCAAGAATTAAAAGCTAAATATAATGCAATTTCGATAACGGATAATGAGCTTTTGGTTAATATCTATCATTCGACGAGATCATTTGAATACCTAAAAGATATCGATGGTTATTATACGGCTTTATTGTATGATAAAAAAGAAAAAAAGATTAATCTTATTACAGATAGATATGGTTTCAAGCCTTTATATTGGGGGGTGGTAAATGGAGATTTGGTGTGGTCATCTGAGCTTAAAGGATTTTTAGGTCACGCAGATTTTAAGTCCATAATAGATCGAGGAGCAGTAGAAGAATTCTTTGATATTGGTTATTTGCTTGAAAATCGCACATGGTTTGAAAGTATTGAATTGGTTCCACCCGCATCTATTCTTACCTTTGATATTAAAAAATCGAAACATAGAGTAAAACGTTACTGGTTCTGGGGTGAGATTAAGCCAATAAAAGGTTCTATTGATGAAGGAGAAATAGTTGAAGAGTTAGGAAAACTATTTAAACAATCTGTACGCAGGCGGGTGAATAAAAATGAAAGGGTTGGTATATCTTTGAGCGGCGGCCTTGATTCTCGCGCTATTTTAGCTGCAGTTCCGGATAATTATAAACCTTTATATACTTACACCTTTGGCCGGAAAGGATGTGATGATGTCACTATTGCAAGAATGGTATCTAAAATAAAAGGAGCGGTGTATCATTCTTTTGATATTAATTCTATAAATTGGTTAAAGTCAAGAGTAAAAAATATTTGGATTACTGATGGCAATTTAAATTTGCTACACATGCATGCGTTTGAAAGTTCAATTTCCATGAAAAAATATTTCGATATTAATTTAAATGGCTTTGCGGGTGATTTAGTTTTAGGAGGCTCCTATTTAAGATCAAATCATTTAGATAATAAAATTAATTCTAAAATAGTGAAAAATATAACAAATTGTGAAGGCGAATATATAAAATTTAAAAAATGGTATTTAGTAGATAAATCAGATCCTTACTTTATAAATAATCGGGTAAGAAGGTTTACTAATTCTGGTACGATATTAATTGCACAACTAATCGAACAAAGAAAACCGTTTTTTGCTAATGAGCTTATTGAATTTGTTTATAGAATTCCAGACAAACTTAGGTATAAAAGCAGTATTTATAAAAAGATGTTGTTGAATGAATTTCCTGAATACTATTATAGTGTCCCTTGGCAGAAAACAGGTTGCCCCATAAGTTATTCTAAATGGCTTGTAGAAGTGGTTAAATTTAAAAGAAGAGTTGTAAATAAATTTAAAAACGAATTTCAACGATTCGGTTTTAATTTTAATGACTTGAACAACTATATTGATTATCCGAACTGGATAAGACAAGAACCCGCAAAATCTTTTTTCAAAAGGATACTGCTGGACGAAAAAGCTATCTATCCTGAGTATGTCGATAGGCATAAAGTCCGGGGATATGTAAAGTCTCATATGGAGGATAAGATCAATTGTCATAATGAATTATGTTTAGCTTTAACCTTTGAGCTGTGGTTGCAGCAGATCTTTGAAGGAAAATATCGTGATTGATTATTCTTATCCGGTTAGTCGATGACGTTTTTATACAACTACTTGAAAGCATTCTGTCGTATTGTATCTGTTTGTTTTACATTCCGTCGGGAGAACGTCGATCTGTTCCCCTTTCATCATCCTATAATGGAATTAATTGTATGCACGGGATATTTTGAGCCATGAGCGCCGGTGGACGCGCCTCCAGATCTGCAAGTTTTCTCTGACTGAGGTATAACTTACCAAGATATTTGGAACTCTCCAAAATAATTTTTATTGATGTTATTGTAGTTTTAGGCCCAAAGTTGAAAATACTTCACTCAACGGATGACTGGCTTGCACTGACTAAGAGCTGGATATACGATCAGGTTCGTTTTATGCCTGATGGAGTTGAGCAGGGAGTCTGGTGCAATAGGTTGGTTGAAGGGCCGCATAAGTCCTGGA